>CADCGZ010000053.1 GCA_902801025.1 uncultured bacterium
GCGGAACCTGCGAAAATGAGACGAGTCGCGCAGGACTGCGACCCGAAGACATATATGTATATGTCGAGCGGTCGCAAGGACGCGCGAATCGGCCATTTCTCGCAGGCGAGCACCGTTGCCCGAAACAAAGCCGCACACTGGAAGGCAAACCAGCACTGAACATCACCACACAATCACCCCATTACGGCGCAATTATGATATAATTTCCCGCATGAACATTGTGATTCTGCTGGGGGCCCCGGGTTCGGGGAAGGGAACGATCGCGGGGAAACTCGCGGCCGAGCATGACAACTTGAAGCACGTCTCGTCCGGAGACCTGCTTCGCGGCGCAGTCGCCAAGGGCACTCCTGCGGGAGTGGAGGCGAAGGGCTACATGGAGAAGGGCAACCTTGTCCCCGACGCGCTTATCGCGCAGATGATAAAGGACGTCGTGGCCGAGACCACGGGCGACATAACGATGCTGCTCGACGGCTTCCCGCGCAACCTCGCGCAGGCGAAGATCCTCGAGGAGATGGGCGCGCCGATCAAGAGCGTCGTTCTCGTCGACGTTCCCGACGAAGTGATCCACGACCGCATTGCCGGGCGCCGCACGTGCCCGAAGTGCAAGGCGGGATACCACGTCAAGGCGCTTCCCCCCAAGGTCGAGGGAATCTGCGACAAGTGCGGCGCGGAGCTCGTCATCCGCAAGGACGACAATCCAGAGACGGTGAAGGACCGCCTCGTCGTCTACCACCGCGAAACCGAGCCGCTTATCAAGTACTACGAGGAGAAGGGTCTCCTCAGGCGCATCGACGGCGACCAGGGCCCCGAGAAGAACGCCGAGGCGTTCCTCGCGGCGATGTAACGCAGTGAAAGTCGACATCAAGACGAAAGCCGAGCTCGCGCAGATGCGCGAGGCGTGCCGGATGAGCGCGGAGATACGCGACATCTGCGCCGCGGCCGTCGCGCCCGGCGTCACGACGGGCGAGATCGACGATCTCGTCGTCGAGTACTGCAAAAAGCACAATGTCGGCGCGAGCTTCTTCGAGTATCCCGGCGGGCGCCATGCGCCCGACTTCCCCGGGCATCTCTGCGTGTCGCTGAACGACGAAGTCATCCACGGCATCCCCGACCGCAACCGCGTCATAATGCCGGGCGACCTCGTCAAGACGGACGTCGGCATCTTCAAGAACGGCTTCAACGGCGACACTTCCCGCACTGTCGCTCTCGGCGTCACCGACCCCGAGGTGCTGCGGCTCGTCGACGTGACGAAGGCGTGTCTCAAGGCTGGCATTGCGGCGTGTGGCCCGGGCGTCCATCTCGGCGACGTCGGGTACGCGATTCAGAAAGTCGCCGAGGATGCCGGCTTCGGCGTGGTCCGCGACTGGATAGGCCACGGCGTCGGGCGCACGGTTCACGAGGACCCCGAGGTGCCGAACTACGGCAAGCCCGGCACCAAGCTCGTCCTCAGGCCCGGCATGACGATCGCCATCGAGCCGATGATAACGATGACGAAGGGCGGCGAGAAGACGGACGTGCTCGGCAACGGCTGGACGGTCGTGACGCACGACGGCTCCCTCTCGGCGCACTTCGAGCACACGGTGGCGATCACCGACGACGGGTGCGAGATTCTCACTTTGCCGGCGGACTATCCCTGAAGCTCTCGGGCCCGAAGGCGCTTAGGTCGAATGGCGGCTGATTGCCTGGGGGTGGATGGTCCGTCCGGCTCTTGCTGAAAGGAACGGAAAGATGAAGGTGCGGTTCTACGCGAATGCGGGAAAGCCCGCGGCGAAGGCGGCGGCGAAGCGGCTTGAGGCCGTCGCGCGGCGCGCCGGCCTTGCGCTCTCCTCTCGCGGCACATGCGACGCGATAGTCGCGCTTGGCGGCGACGGCACGATACTCCGCGCCGTCCGCAAGTTCCCCGACATCCCCGTTCTCGGCTTCAATCTCGGTTCGCTCGGTTATCTCGCAAGCGTCGGCGAAAGCGATTTCGAGAGGGCGATAGCGATGCTCGCGGCTGGCAAGTTTTCCGTTTCCGAGAGGACGATGCTCGACGTTGGCGGCATGACAGCTCTGAACGACGTCGTTGTCATGCGCGAGATGACTGGCCACGCCGCTGTGCTCGATGTCTCGGCTGACGGCAACTCCGCGACGCGCTACATGGCCGACGGCGTGGTGATTGCGACGCCTACCGGCTCAACGGCGTATTCGCTCGCTGCGGGAGGGCCGGTTCTCATGCCTGACACGAAATGCCTCGTCGTCACGCCGATGAACCCGCATGCGCTCGGCGTGAGGCCGATGGTCGTGAGCGACTCGGTGAAGCTTACAGTCACTTCGCGGCGCAGTGTCGTGGGTGCGGACGAGAGCTTGGGCGTATACGCCGACGGCGAGAACGTTGCGATGCTGAAGTCGGGCGAATCGGTCGAGATCGCGAAGTCAACGCGTTCCGCGAAGCTCGTCGAACTTCCGGGGTTTGATCCATACGTCGTTCTGAACAGAAAACTTGGGTGGTCGAGATGACAATCGGAGAATTAAACGAGGCAGTTGAAACAGGCGAGATAGACGAGCTTATCCGCGTCTGCGAGGCAAGGCAGGTAAAGCAACTTTCTGCGCTTGCCGACACGATCTGCGCCAAGAAGGACGTTCGGATCATTCTCATTTGCGGCGGCTCGTCGGCAGGCAAGACGACGACGGCGAAGCGGCTTTGCACGCAGCTCAGGGTCAACGGCGCGAACGCCCTGCACCTATCGACCGACGACTACTTCGTTGGCGATGCCAGGAACCCCCGCCACCCCGATGGTACTTTCGACTACGAAACGATAGAGGCGGTCGACTCGGCTCGGCTCGCAAGCGACGTAAATGCGCTGCTCGCGGGCGAGGAAGTTCACCTCAGGCGCTTTGACTTCATCAACCACGAGGGCTTCGATTCGGAAGGCACGACGAAGATGCCCGAGAACGGCTACATCGTCCTCGAGGGCATACATGCGCTCAACCCGATATTGACGGACGCTGTCCCTGAATCGGCCAAGTTCCGCATCTTCATCGAGCCGAAGACGCAGCTTACGATTTTTGCGCTAACCAAGCTGCCGCCGCAGGACGGGCGGCTTCTGAGGCGACTCGTGCGCGACAACCAGTTCCGCAAGTTGAGCCCGTTCGAGACTTTCAACTTGTGGCCGCAGGTCCTCGACGGCGAGGAGAAGTGGATAAACCCATATAGAAGTCTTGCGGACGCCGAGTTCGATTCGGGGCTCGAATACGAGCTTGCCGTCCTCAAGCCCTACGCGGGCGGACTCGTCGAGATCGTCCGTCGCCGCAAGCCAGAGGAGAAGAAGGCGTACATCTTCTCGGAGCTTTTCGAGGTGATACACCCCGCGCCCCCGAACGCCGTTCCCGGGGATTCTATTCTCCGCGAGACGATCGGCGGCAGCCAACTCGAATACTGAACGATGGCGAAGAAGGTCGCGGCGCTTTTCTGGGAGCTTTTCAAGATTTCGCTGTTCGTGATCGGCGGCGGATATGCGATCATCGCCGTGGCCGACGAGATTTTTGCGAAGAAGGGCTGGACGGAGGAGGGCGAACTCGTCGACCGGCTCCCCGTGTTCCAGATGGTCCCTGGGCTCATCGCGACGCATACGGCGGTCTATGTCGGGAACAAAATCGCGGGTGCGCTTGGCGCGGCGGTCGGCGTAGTTGCGGTAGCGCTTCCTTCGGTAGTCATTTTTACTTTTGTCTCGATGGGGTACGACTCGCTTCCCCTTGGCAACGAATGGCTCGTCGCCGCGTTCGTCGGGCTTCGCGCTGCGCTTACGGGCATAATCGCCGCGACGATAGTGCGAAGCTCGAAGAAGCTCGCGAGCGCGTTTGCGATCGTCGTATTCGCGCTTTCGCTGTGTGCGATTGTCCTGTGGTCTGTGCCGGTGTGGGCGGTTCTTCTTTGCGCGATGCTCGTCGGGATTTCCTCGGAGTTCGTTCCGTCGCGCGGGAACAAGTTTCAGTCGCCCGCATGGCTCGGACTTCTGCTTTTTCTAAAATACGGCGCACTATGCTTTGGCGGCGGTTTCGTACTTGTGCCGATGTATATGGAGGACTTCGTCGGTGCGGCGGCGCCGTATTTGCAGGTAACCGCTGAGGAGTTCTCCAACTTGATGGCGCTTACGCAGATGACGCCGGGACCGATTGGCGTCAATGCGGCGACGTTCTTCGGCTATCGGCTTGCGGGGGTCTTAGGCGCGATAGTCGCTTCCGCGGCGCTTTTGCTCCCAGGTTCGCTTCTTGCCTTCGTCGCGTTTCGCTCGCTTGAGCGCTTCAGCGCAAGCAGGGTCGTGAAGGGCCTTCTTGCGGGAGTGCGCCCCGCGTCCGTCGCGCTCATGGCGGTCGCCCTGTGGGCGTTTGCGAAGATGTGCGTGGTGACGGTTGGGGATGATGGCATCGCCTTTAGCCCTGTTGCGGCGGTTCTCGTCGTTGCTGCTTGCGTCGGGACGCTCTCGCGCCGCATTGGCGTCGTGAAGATCGTCTTGCTTTGTGCCCTCGTCTCTCTTGCCGTCCATTTTATCCTGCGACTCTTCGTTTAAAGGTAGATACAGAATCTCTGGATTTTGTGTTTGCACTTGTCGCAAGAGGCGTTTTTTGCTATAATTTAACTACAAAATAGCAATATTAGACGCATGAGAATGTGGCTAAATATATGATCAGCTAAAGGATAGACGTATTATGGTCATTATGCATAATATCTTTTCGAAGCTGGAGAAGGGGGCTTCTCTCTTGTCGTTGGTGTTTATCGCCTCGGTATCGTCATTTATCGTCTCTGGTGCCGAGTTCTATGTCGATTCGCGGGCGGAGCCAGGCGGTACCGGCACGCAGGCGTCGCCTTTCGTGACGATTCCCGCGGCGTTTCACCTGGCCGGCGAGGGTGACACGATTCTCGTGCGCGGCGGCGCGGATAGGAGCTACATGGTTGCGTCAGAAGGCGACCTGGTCGTCGTCCCTGCGAGCAACATAACGCTGCGCTCGTATGGCGGCGACGGTCCGGCCAAGGTCGAGATATCCGAGACGCTTTGCGAAGTCACCAACAACGCGTCCGTCATTCTCGTCCCGACCAACGCCACTTATTTCACGGTTTCCGGGTTTGATTTCACCTACTTTGGGAGCCGAGGCATTGCGAATGCGGGATCGCTTGGAAACAGAGGGCGCGTGATTGACCTGTTTGGCGACTACGCGACGATTGAGGACTGCACATTTCGTCAGGTTGGAAATTATTCGTCGAGCAAGAAAGATTACACGTATAATACGCCGGGTGGCGACAAACCAGATCAAATGGGGCATGCGGCGGTTGCAACGCGGGCCTATCAGGCTGACAAAGACAAGGGGCGCTATCTGACGGTTGCGAGATGTCGTTTTCTCGGCGAGACTGAGGATCGCAGCATGTCTGCCGCGATACATGGCCGGGACTCGGTTTTTTCCGAGAATATCTTTTCCAATTGTTATTATATCGTTTGGCCAATAAAAAACTGTGATACGAGTTTTCTGTTCTCGTCTAACATTCTCTACAGATGTCGCAGTATTCAAGCAAAGTGCAATAGTTGGCAGGAATGGCCAAATGCAGAATTCGCCTATAATATCTTTTTCTCTGACGCAGGGGGGAATGCCGAGCCATTCTTTTACAAGAACGGGAAGCATGGGCTCGTTGGTAAAAAGGTCTTCATCCATCACAACACTCTTGTCAATGCCTCGCATCTTGCCCTGATCGCGGCGGACAGTACAATAAGTTGGCAGCCGCAATTTTTCGACAACTTGATTCTGCTTGACCCGAAGATTGCCACTGCTGATGCGACGGTTTTCCTGAACCGTCAGACGGCATTTGTCGACGGAAACTTCTCGTCGTTTGGAACAGATGGCGTGGGATGTCTCAAGAACAACGCCTGGTATGCGCCGGGCGGCATTTCGGGCGGCGCGGCAATAGCTGTAGAGGGTTACGACCTTGCAAAGGGCTGTGCCATAACGAACAACATAGTCCTTGACGAGTGGCCGACGTTCATGTCGATGGACTTGGGCTCTCCAAACTTCATGCGCCCTAGGGCGAGCAGAAATCCCACTTGGGCGACGCGTGGTGTCGCCTGGACGAATGCCGTTTCCGGCTGCAAGACTGGTCTCTGCGACTATATCGGGGCGGTCGAGCCCCTTACGTCAAGTCCGCTTATAATTAATCTGCGATAGTCTAAGGCATCACAATTCACTAATGAAAAATACAACGATACGACACTGTCACGAGGATAGGAACATGGATAGGGTTAATCAGATATTTACGAAAATGGGAAGGGCTGTCTCTCTTCTGGCACTGACGTCCATTGTCGCGTTTGCGGCATTCACAGCGCAGGCATTGCCTGGGCCGACCGGCTTCACCTTCGACAAGGGCGCGATGTTCACCGTCGCCGGCTATGCTGCCGACAAGCCCTCGCTCACTGGCTTTCCTGTTCTCGTGCGCATTGCCGCGAACTCGCCGTCCGGTTTTTCCTACGATGATCTGCATTCGAAGTCCACGGGCGACGACATCGCGTTTGTCGGCATGGACGGCGGCGGCCTTCCGTTCGAGATTGACACATGGGACCCCGACGGCACATCCCTGATTTGGGTGCGGCTTCCGACGATGGCGAACGGCACGCAGTTCGTCATGTGCTGGGGCTCGGACACGAGCGGCAAGACCGTCTGCGGCGATAATCCGTGGAGCGACTACACGGGCGTCTGGCACATGGGCGAGACGGGAACGCCTTCCGATTCCGCCCCCGTCACCATCCACGACTCGACGACCAACGACCTCGACGGCTCCACGCCGGTCGGTGGTGCCGCGTCCGGCAGCGTGATCGGTGGCGCCTGGCGTGTCGCGCCGAATAACGATCACGCGCCCGCCATCCACGTACCCGCCACGAGTGGAACGGCGAAGGCCGCCGCCGACGCCCTTGGTACCGACTTCCATGCCTCGTTCTGGTTCCGAGCGAAGGGTGATGTCCCGTGGTCCTACCTCGTCAGCCGCCGCAAGGGCGAGCAGGGCTCGGGGTGGGGCTTTCTGTTTCACAGCGGAACCCCGCCTACGCTGATGCGCGTTCACGCCGGTTCGAAGTCCTACAAGAACACATCCGACACCTACAACCTTGGCGCGACGCTATGTGCGACCAACGACGTCTGGAAGAAGGTCGACGTCGTGTGGCGTTACGACGTCGGTAACGACAAGCAGTATGCCGACATCTACCTCAATGGCGCCTACCTCGAAACCGTGACGTGCAACGAAACGGTAAAACAAGAGAACGCCGACATCGGTATCGGTTGCTCGACGCAAGATTCGTACTCGGACTCCGGCGCAGGAAAGGGCCGACGCGTCAATGGCGAGATGGATGAGGTGCGTCTCGGCGCGTTCGTGCCGTCCGCCGACTGGATCGCCGCGGATTACGCCACGCAGTCGTCATCTGGTTCGTTCCTGACGGCTGGGGTGGCGGAGCCCTACGTGGAAACGGCCAATCCAGTAGCGGGTGTTTCGGTATCCGGTGTCGGCTATACGAACGCGACGGTTACGGCGACCGTCGTCTCTCTTGGCTCGGGCGCAACGTCGGCGGTCGTGACGGTGGAGCTCTCCGAATCAAACGACTTCGCTTCGACGGTCTGGACGACACAATACACCGTCAACGCAGATAATGACGTCCACGCCTTCTCTCCGCCAGGCCTTGCGTTCGGAATGACATACTACGTCCGCGCCGTAGTCGAAAACAGCGAACATGCGACGCTGACGACGCCCGCAGTCTCGTTCACAACCCAGACTCCCGGAACGCCGGCCGTTGCTGCCGAGACCGGTGTGATCGGATTCTCCTCGTTCTCCGTTGTGGTCCTCCCGACGGACATTGGCACGGGTGGCGAGAATGTGACGCTTTGGCTTGATGTCTCTGCTGCGGGGGACTTCTCCGACACGCTTTCGTTCGGCGGTGTTGAGACGAATGCAGTTCCGGCGAGTATCCCGCTCGTTGCAACCGGTCTTGCAAACGGGACGGCATACGCCGCGCGGGTCCGCGCCGTGAATGTCTGGGGGCTTGAAGCCGTGTCGCCTATGTTGTCGATAACTACGCGCGCCGAACCTGTTGAAATGGCGGTGCCGACAGCTGTTTTTGCCGGCAATGGCGTTGAGACGCTTGCCATCGCCCCTGTTGATATCGAGATGGGCGCGACCTATTCTGTATCCCTTGCTGTCGATGGTTCGGCTGTCCGGGAGTGGAGTGGCCTGAGCGGACTTGAACCGCTATCTGTCGACTGGCCGGGAGTCGCTGGGTATTCACATGTTGCAGTCTTTACAGTTGTGTCGTCGTTTGGCGGAATGAATTGGACGCGCGAATACCAGATGTCGTTCATGGTCGGTTCGACAGCCTTCTCGATTGGAAATCTTACAGAGCTTGATGCAATGCTGTTTCGAGTCGGAGACACTTTTGTGATTCCGGCACTTGCCCCTGGCGATAGTATAGTATATGCCACAAATGCCTGCTTGTCTGTTTCCGGCACGACATTTATCGCGCTTGAGCCTGGTATATCTCGCATTTTCCGATATGCGACCGACCCTGTGACCGGTGATGTCTACGAATCCGAAACTGGGGTTGTCATTATCGCGCCTAAGGCGTCGGACATGAAAGGAGGCCTTTTCGTACGTAGGACGGGAGACTCCAATTTCAACTGGCGCGATGCTTCCTCATGGGAGAAGATTTCCGGTGACGGCGAATATCCAAATGCGCCCGGCGACGTTGCGCTTGTTTATTTGCCGCTTACGGCCGACAAGAGCGTCTACCTTGGCAATGACACTATTACACTTGGATATCTTGGTGTCGGTTCTGCGTTAGGCAACCACAAGATCATCTTCCGAGAGGGCAATATAGTTTTCGATACTGGATGTGGAGGTGAATCATGGATTCGACTTTCAGGACATGTCGGCGGAGACATGGTGCCAGTCTCGTTTTCCGTGCCCGTTTCTCTCGCTAACGACCTTGCCATCGATGGCATGGGTCGGGGGTGGCTTGCCGTTACGTTCGACGATGTCGTATCGATCGGTGGTCACACTCTTCGCACGACGCGCGTTCCGGTCCTTTCCACCGGGGGCTATGTTTCGGGCAGTCCCTCTGGACAGTTTCAGTTCAACAAGGACATCACCGGCACAGGAACTATTTTGCACGAAGCGAACGCCACGACGAGCATTGGCTCAAGCAAGAAGAGCTTTACGGGGAAGTTGGACTGGCGCAACGGATCCCATGACGGCAACTATGGCGCGGCGGGTCTTTATCTCGGAACGGGCTCCAGGGTTGGCAACATCTCCAGTGCCGCCGAGCTTGATGTACGTGGAGCCTGGATGAGCGACAATAACTTGCGACGTGGCGCAACGTTTAAGACTGGCTGGAGCAATGCCTACCAGCATAAGAGCCCAACGAATCTGATCACAGGGCGGCTTCCGCAAAAGATTGTTCTTGACGGTGGCTTGATAAGATTCATTACAAATGGGCCCTTGAGCGGAGATGCCGCGTCAGCCTATCAAGCGACAGGTATTCGCGACGATTATTACGAAACCGATGAGTTTCGCATCGCGACGGGTTCAATGGGACATCTCGGGATTAATATATCGACTTGGCACAATGGCCTCTATCCGAATACGCATACGGTGTTCACAAACCTCGTTGCCGAGCCATTTGCAACCGCTTCGTTCTCCTTGAGCACTACGTACACTCCGGGTGAAAACCCGACAATTACTAACGAGTTCCGCATTGTGAACAGCCCTGCCGCGGCGTGGGACTCGGGTAAGGGCTACGAAATCTTGCCATTCTTCTTCGTCAACGCTGAGACGCAGAACCGATACATCACCGTGCGCGACACATCAACAGGTCTCGTGACGAACGTCACGCCGGACTCCACCGCCGACTCGACTGGCAACATCCGCGAGATTGGAAGCAACGGCAAGAACGGCGCGATGGAAGATGGCTCGACGTGGGAAGCCGTTACGGTGTATCCCTGGGCTTACGCTTACTTCTCCCAGCCGAATTCGACCGTAAAGATCCTCTCCGGGTATCTCAACGTTGTTTCAAAGCCGTTCGCGCCGCCGGACCATGCCAACTCCGCTTCCTCAACGGTTGACTTCGGCGACCGCACGGCCTATGTCTACGTCAACCGCCAGAGCGATACTGCGGACATCGGCTGTCGCGTCGCCGGCACAGCTGGTTTCGTGAAGAGCGCGGGGGGCACACTTCAGCTCCACCAGCCGATGGACGGACTTTCTGGCGGCGTCTGTGTCGGCGCAGGCCGGCTCTCGCTCCTCGATGATGCGACGCTCGGTGACAATGATGTATCCATCGCCGCTGGAGCGAAGCTGCGTATCGTGGGCGGCAATCCTTTCGGATCCAATGTGCGTCTTGACCTTGAGAATCGCGACTGGATTTCTACCACGTCCCGGCTTGAACTTGACAATGGCGAAGAAAACCGCGTCCGTCGACTCTATGTGAACGGCGTCTGCCAGAAGCGCGGCACATACGGCGCGACTGGTTCCGGCGCGGAGTTTATCGACGATGCGATCTTCTCCGGGACTGGTGTCCTCAAGGTGTTGCGCGACGATCTTGCAATGCCTCTCGTAATTCGCATGAAATGACATGTTCAATGCAAAGCCAAAAGATTAACAGAAAGGACTTCCGATGAAACGACTTCTACTCCCCCTGCTCCTTGTCGTTGCGTTCCTGGTGCATGCCGTCGACATGACCGACTTCACCCGCTGCGTCGAGATTACCGTTTCCTACATGCCCGGCGAACCGCTATCGGACTTCCCCGCGCTCGTTCGTCTTGGCACGTCTATCTCCGGTTTTGACTACGCGGACTTCAAGTTGACGGATGGCGGCGACCTCCGGTTCCTCGACGCAGACGGCAATGTCCTCTCCCACGAGATCGACACGTGGAACCCGGGCGGCATGTCCCTCGTCTGGGTCCGCATCCCGACGCTCGAGAACGACGCCAGAATCCGCTGCTGCTACGGCTGCGCCCAGCCTGTCGCCGCACCCTCGCCGGACAGCGTCTGGACGAAATACATTGCCGTAATCCACGGAGGCGGCGGCATCACGAATGCCGTTGGAAACGAGGTCCTCGCCACGGCCGGCTCGACGAATGTTACGGCGGATGCAGGCGCTGGCAAGGTTGGCGGTGGAATCCACAAGTCCAGCTACAACTCGATCGGCTTAAATGTCACAAAGCCCTCAGACAGGCTCGCAGACGCCGGCAAGTTCTCCGTCTCCGGCTGGTTCAAGCGCAGCGGAAACGGCGGCTCCAACGGCAACGGAACGTTCATCCTCGGCGCGAGCCGTCATGGCTGGGACAAGGGCACCGGGTACCTATGGCTTCAGGAACAGGGCAAATACATCTCTGTTGCCGCCAACAGCAGCCACCAGTGGTCGAGTGGCAGTTACACGCTCCCCAAAGACGACTGGGGCCACGTCGCGTTCTCCTACGAGAGCGGTGTCTCGCTCAAGTCCTACTTCAACGGAGCCACTGACCAGACAAAGTCCTCCCCGGGTAATCTAACCAGCACCGCTGCGACCTGGACGTTTGGCTCCTACCAGAATACGGCCAGTAACGACTCATTCGCGGGCGACATGGACGAGCTGCGCATCTACGACGGCGTTGTTGGCGCGGCCTGGATCGCCGCCGAATACGCTGCGGTTGCCGATGGGTCATTCCTCTCCTATGGCAAGGTGTTCTCGCCATCCTCCGCCAACCCCATCATTTCAAGCGTTAGCGCGACACCCGGATACACCAACGTCACGCTTTCCGTTTCGGTACTGGGACTCGGCGACGGTGCGACGGGCGGAACCGCTACGATCGAGCTGGCAACGGACGAAGTCTTTGCCTCTCTTGTTGGAACGAGACAGTTCAACGTGACGGCGATGGGGCAGACAGTCTCGGCTACATTCGATCATCTTTCCCTTGAAACCACCTACTATGCCCGGGCTTATTTCACGAACAATCTCGATGCGGCCGTTGATTCTGAAACTACCATGTTTTCGACCATTGATGCGAACCCCGTATTTTCCACATTCGTCAATACGGACCATATAGCGCCGAACATTTCGCTTCTGTTCTCTAGCGCGGGATTCGGCGGCGCGGTCACGCGAATCGTCGTCGACGTGTCGACCACCGACGACTTCAGCGATCCAGCCCTGTCCAAGACATATGAGGTGAACCTCGCCACGATGCCGACAAACGTCAATGACATCGTGCTGACCGGTCTCCCGACCGCATCTCCACTCCACTATCGGTTCACCGTCGTGAATTCGAGCGGATATGGCATAGCCGTCGAGGAGGAGGCCGCCAATCCTGTCGGTGACGGGAACAACGTCTGGTCTGGGCTCTCCGAGGACATTAGCGACCCTAACGCCTATGTCTTCGAAGGCGGGCTCCCGGTACCCGGAAAGACGCTCTATTTCACCAAGCCCGCCGGCCTGAGCCCAGTCGTCGACACGGACACCACCATGCCGATGTTGCGGTTCATGAGCGGCCAGGCCGAGTCGGTCGACACGTCCTATCAGGGCGGCTACCACAGCTGCGGATACAACTTCTCGGGATCCGGCGTTCTCACTTTCACCGACGAAAAGCCAATCCTTCAGGCCTCGTACGGAACCAATGTGATAAGTAACCCGATCCGTTTTTCACGATCCAATTCGCAGACCGTTACAATCTCGTCTGTTGGCGAAGACAACGCATGGCTAGATCTGAATGGGAGACTCCTGTTGCCCGATGGAGTCTCGAACACGACGATGAAAGTCACCGGCCGAGGCAACACCGTTCTGGGCGGAGCGTCGCCGGATTTCATGGGCCAGCTTAGCGTCGAAGGCGGGCGATTGACGTTTGCGAATCCCTGCGCCATGACGAACGTCAGCAAGCTATACTTCACGGGGGATCCAACCTCCATCTCTAATGCGATCGGTGCTCCATTGGTATTCCCGCGGGTGTCGTCCATCTGGATGGATAACGGTTGGCCCGGACGCAAGCTGCATGAATACGGAGCACCGTTCGTTTTCCCCCAGGCGACATTTGAATGGGGAATCCGTGACTACAATCAGTCAACGTTCGAAGCGGATTGGGTCGTATCCAATGTCGTCGTCCGTAAGCATGGGTCGAACGGCGACGCTTGCGGCACTAAGACGGGCGCCGGTGCATTCATCGTCAAAGGCGAAACCACGTGGTACGATTCCTCCGTCAAATCGTATATCCGTCTCTACAGAGGATGCTTCTGCCCGATGACTGCGGCCGGCTTGCCCCCGAGCGGCGAGTTCTATATCCCCAACGACCATGTCTGGCGGAGCACGCTCGGCTTGAGCGACGACTTCAGCCCGAAGCTCGACGGCTCCTCGACGCCGCGCTTCTTCCAGACAAGCAAGTGGGCCTGCTGGGGCTTCACGGGCTTTGGTGGCGACCGTGCCGTCTGCTGGGACGCGGATCCGACGCTCAACCTCACCAACACCACGAGCGGTACCGTGGAAATCCCGCTCGGGGATGCCGCGCACACGAACGTGGCCGGCAAGGCCTACAGCGACTACTACGCGTATCCCCCGTACTTCATGTTCGGCAACCGCTCTGAGTTCGCCGACGGAACCATCCTCTTCCTGAACCCGATCCGCTACGAGCTCGGCCAGGACTGGGATGCGACAACCAGGTTCGAAAGTACGAACCACGTTGTCGCCGCGCGCCTCCGGGGCTCGCTCAAGCTCGGCACGGGTAACAAGACGTGGAACTTCTCTGGGAACAGCTTCGGCGGCTACCTCGCGCTCGAGGCCGACAACTCTGACTTCACCGGCAAGGTCAACGTCTGCGATAAGGGAAATCTTCTCGTGAACTCGAACCTCGTCGCCCGGTCTGTCACGGTCCAGTCGGGCGCCGGGCTTGGCGGCACCGGCGAGCTCTCGACCGTGGATGGCACGACGGTTAAGAGCGGCGGCTCGCTTTTTGGTGGCGAATGGAATAAGGGCGGAACGCTCACGCTCAACGGCAAAGTCACGCTCGAGAGCGGCTCTGCGCTGCGCGTTGAGGCGGGGGCGTCAGACGACTGCCGCGGATGCGTGAAGCTCGCCGCTGGCTCCACGCTAAAGCTCACGGCGCCTGTCTATGTGGACGTCGATACCGATCCTCGTGTCTCCCCCGTCCGCGGCGCGTCTTGCAAGGTCCTCGACTGGAGCGAGGCGTCCTTCGAGTCTGGAGCCGCGCCGACGCGCGAGGACTTCGTGGCACGCCCCGAAAATAACCCCGACCTCAAGAAGATAAGTTTTTCCGTTCGGGATGACGGGCTCTACGTGGGGTATGTATCTGTCCGTTGCCCACAAGTTTTTAGAATAAACATCCGATAGACCCTCGCATATTTCATGAAACAACTTTGTGTTTTGCTGCTCCTTTTTGCGGTCGGCTTTACCGCTGTCGCTGGAACGGACTGCTGGACATACACGCCGCCGGCTTCCGGCACGCGCGGGTCAATCGCCTGGACGGATTCGTCCGGGTTCGAGAATGTGATCAAAGGCGTTGTCCTCTCGGGGGACCAGATCCGCATCATTCCCGGCGAGAACAAGAACAGCACGACGCTCCGGAACGCCGACTTCTCGGTTCCGGTCCGTGATGAAGGCGGGAGCGAGCTGGCCTACTCGCCGGACTTTCTCGCTGGCAAGGACAACACAGGCCAGTCGATTCTCGCCTACATCGACGGACTCACCAACGTCGTGATGAACGCTAATGCGACGAGTATCGGCAACTACGCCCTGAAGTCCAACCCGAACCTCGTCCGCGTCCGGCTCAATGACGGGCTGCAGTCCATTGGAACCCAGGCGTTCCATCAGGACACCGCCCTTGCAGTGATCGAAAACTTCCTGCCGGATTCCGTCAAGACGCTGGGGAAAGAGGCGTTCCGCGAATGCAAGGCGCTGGTCGGCCCCGTGGTGGCGCGCGGGCTCGAAACGGTCGGCGACCGGGTCTTCCACACCGATTTGGTCCTCGTGGGCGCCGATTTGGGAGGCTCGACCATCGAGACGTTTCCGGAGTATGTGTTCTTCACCTGTCCGAAACTCGGGAGCGTCGTCCTCCCAGAGTCCACAAGGGTCATCGGCAACGGCTGCTTCGAGGACTGCTCCTCCCTGACGAACGTGACGCCATTGCTTCCGCCGAGGCTGGAGACGCTTGGATCGGACAGCAACCCCACCTGGCGTGACGATCCCATCGGGGGCCATGTCGTGTCGCCGCC
>CADCGZ010000054.1 GCA_902801025.1 uncultured bacterium
CCGCGACACGCCGCCTCGTTCGACGCTGGAATATATCGCCCGCCTCAAAACCGAGCTCGCCGCCGTCGGCAATGCCACGATCGGCACCGCGATGGGCCGCTACTACGGTATGGATCGCGTGAAGAACTGGAAGCTCACGAGCGAGGCATACGACTGCATCGTCGGATGCAAGGGCAAGAAGGCCGCGACGATCGAGGAGTGTGTCAAGGCGGAGTACGAGAGCGGCAAGACGCCTGACGGAACGCCCATGACCGACGAGTACATTCCGTGCTACGTGATCGGCGGCTACGAGGGCATGAAGGACGGCGACGTCGTGATGCACACCAACTACCGCCAGGACCGCGCGATCCAGCTCACGCAGGCGTTCGTTTCCGATGACTACGCTGGCGAGCGCTGCGCGCGTCCGAAGGTTACCTTCCTCGGCTTCACGCGCTACTGGGACGAGTTCGAGGACTACCTCCTCGGCGCGATGGGCGCGGGCGGTGGAATGGACAACCTTCTCGGAGAGGTTGTCTCGAAGGCCGGCATCAAGCAGCTCCGTCTCGCGGAGACGCAGAAGTTCCGCCATGTGACGAGCTTCTTCAACGGCAAGTCCACGACTCCTTCGGAAGGCGAGGATCAGGTCCCGCTTCGATCCCGCGACATTCGCGTCGCATCCCGAGATGGACGCATATAATGTGACCGATGAGCTTTTGAAGCGCCTCGAGAAGAACCCCTACGGTTTTATCGTCGTCAACTACGCGAACTGCGACATGGTCGGGCATACGGGAGACGAGAAGGCCGCGACAAAGGCGGTCGAAGTGACGGACGAGTGCATCGGGAAGATCCTTCCCCGCCTCCTCGAGCTCGACGCGCACGTTCTCATTTTCGCCGACCACGGCAACGCCGAGCAGATGGTCGACTACAAGTCGGGTCTCACGAAGACTTCGCACACGCTGAATCTCGTCGACTGCTTCTACGTCGCGAACGATGCGGCAGGCGTCAGGCTCACGCCGCTTGCGAAGCTCTCGGCCGTCGCGCCGACTGCGCTCCAGATGCTTGGGCTGCCGATCCCGTCCGAAATGACCACGCCGTCGCTTCTCGCCGGCAAGGAGCCCTGGAGCAAAACCGCTCTCAACGTCTGATATGGCGGTTGACAGGATAGAAAGGGTAGACAGTCTCCTCAAGCGGGTCATCGCCGAGGCGATGTTCTCCGTCATGCAGGGCGACACGGTCGTTCCCGGGCTCATCACCGTGACGGACGTCCACTGCGGGAAGGATCTCCGCGATGCGACCGTCAAGGTGTCGGTGTTCGGAGACGACGCCCTGAAGGAGACTGCGCTACAGCACCTTAAGCACAACGCGAGGCGCTTCCAGCAGATCATAAACCGCGAAGTGCGGCTAAAGTTCACTCCGCGTCTTCTCTTCCAGCTCGACCGTTCGCTTGAAAAGGGCGACGAGGTGCTGGCGATCCTGGACAAGCTCGGAAATGGCTAACCTGACACAGCTCAGGATGCTCGAGGAACTCGACGGGCTTCTTCTTGTCGACAAGCCTGCTGGCATCGCGTTCTCGTCTGTCGTAAAGACGGTAAAGCGCAAGTTCAATCTTGTGAAGGTCGGTCACGGCGGCTCCCTGGATGCGATGGCGTCTGGGCTTTTCGTCGTTCTCCTCGGCGGCGCGAACAAGTTTGTCGGCGACATAATGGGCGCGGACCGTTCGTACACGGGAACGATGAAGTTCGGCGAGACGACCGACACGGGCGACCGCTATGGCAGGCCGATCCCTCTTCCTGAACGCGTGATGAAGCCGGAAGAGGCGAAGGGCGATCTCTTTCAGACGGAGCCGCGCTTCTGCGCCGTTCGCCGCGAGGGCTCGGCGCAGTACGACATCGCCGATACGGGCGAGCATACGCAGTTCCTCGCGCACGTCTACCGCTTTGAAGTTGGCGAGAAGGACGCGTCGTCGGGTGAGTCCGCCTTTTCGCTCGTCGCCTCGAAGGGCGTGATAGTCCGCGCTCTCGCGCAGGACCTCGGCGCGACGCTTATGTCGCTGCGACGCACGAAGATCGGCAAGCTCTCCATTGACGACGCGATTCCGTTTGACAAGCTTCTTGAAACAGACATCGGGAACCTTCCGTCATGCGTAGTGCCGATTTCCAGAGCGTTGCGGTAGGCTTTTTCGATGGCGTCCACTTGGGGCACCAGGCCATCCTGAAAGGCGCCGAAGCGGCGCTTACTTTCCGCAACCACCCGCTGGCCGTTCTTTCGCCCGAGAGGGCGCCGCGCCTTTTGATGGATGTCGGAGAGCGCCTTGCCGCAATTCGTGCCTGCGGCTTGAAGGAAATCGTTGCGCTTGACTTTACGACTGAGTTTGCGCGCCTTTCGCCCGAGGAATTTCTTGCGACGGCGGGGATTTCAAAGGAGACGAAGATTCGTTGCGGCGCGAACTGGCGCTTTGGGCGCGGCGGAACTGCCGACGCGACTTGGCTTCGCGAGCACGGCTATTCGGTCGAGGTCATTCCCGCCGTGGAGTATCGCGGCGAAGCCGTTTCCTCAACGCGCATCCGCGCCGCGCTTGAGCGTGGCGAAGTCGAGGATGCATGTGCGATGCTTGGGTGTCCGTTCGAGGTGCACGGTGAGGTTTTTGCGGGGAAGGGCGAGGGTTCGCGTCTTGGCTATCCAACGGTGAACTTAAAGCCGAGTTCGCTCAACATTCGGCTTCCGCTCGGCGTCTATGCGGTCGAGGCGGGCGGTGTGCGCGCAGTCGCGAACTACGGCTTTGCGCCGACGTTTGGCGAGCGTGCGTGGGAAGAGCCGGTCGTGGAGGTTCATTTTCTGCGGCAGGCGCCTGATGTGCAGGGCGGGGGCTTTGCGGGAGTGAAGCTTCTCCGCTTCCTGCGCCCGGAGCGCAAGTTTGATTCTCCCGATGCGCTTAAAGCGCAAATTGCGCGCGACTGCGCCGCCGCATTGGCGTGACATTGTGTGTGGCGGCATATGCCCCAAAACCGGTGAAACGAGGAAAGTTAAGGAAACCAACGAAATGTGCGATAATGCAGGGGCTCGTCGCGACCGGCGCGGTGACGACATTCGGCGACGTGGGCGATGCTGTTCCGGCTGTGCGCTTCGGCTTCATCACCGACTGCCATTACGCGGCCCACATCGAGACGAACCTTCTTCGCAACTACCGCGACGGACTCCTGAAGATGGACGCCTTCGCGGCCAAGATGAACGAGCTGGGCGCAGACTTCGTAGTGGAGGGAGGCGACTTCAAGGATCTCGGGCGCACGCCCGATGAGTCACTTGAGTACCTGCGCGCGATCGAGGCACGCTTCGCCGCCTTCAAGGGGCCGCGCTACCACGTTCTCGGCAACCACGACCACGACAATCTCTCGAAGGAGGAGTTTCTCGCCCAGATCGCCAACGAGGGCCAGGACTCTGCGAAGGCCTTCTATGCCTTCACGCGCAACGGCGTCCGCTTCATCGTGCTCGACGCATGCTATCGTTCGGACGGAGAACCATACTGTCGCGGCAATTTCTCGTGGGCGGACGCGTTCGTCCCACCGGAGCAGGTGGAGTTCCTGAAGGCCGAGCTTGCGGCGGCGAAGGGCCCGTGTGTGCCGATCGTCCACCACCAGCTCGACTCCGAAGAGAAGGCGTACGTCGTGAAGAACGCCGCAGAGATACGGGACATCCTCGAGAAGTCGGGGAAGGTGAAGCTGGTAGTGCAGGGGCACTACCATGAGGGAGCTTTCCGCGAGTTGAACGGCATAGGATACTTCACGTCGCCTGCAAGCGTGTTGCATCCGGCGCCCGAGAACGCGTTTTCGCTTGTAGAGGTGTTCGCGTCGGGCGGTGTGCGGATCACTGGCTTCCAGATGGCGAAGTGCGTTGAGACCGCGTGGATGCCCGGCGACTGGACTGCGGACCGGTCTTGGCAGAAGGGCCACTACCAGGTGCACTACATCTACACGGGCCGATCCGAGTGCATGTTTCACATCTTCCCTGACGGCACGTCCATGCTGCTCGACTGCGGCGACTCGATGCGCTTCTACCGTACGCCAGCCGAGGTTCCGCTGCCGTCTTCGCCGTCCGTCCGTGCCGGAGAGTTCGCAGCGCGCTACATCTTGCGCGTCAACCCGAAGGGAGACAGGGTCGACTACCTTCACCTCTCCCACTACCACGAGGACCACGGCGGCGGCGGGCGTTTCCACGGCGGTCCTCTCGGACGGTCGTCGCTCGGTCCGTTTAACCTCTGCGGCATCGCGGACGCGGCGCGCTTCCTGAAGTTCGGTATTGCCGTCGACCGCGCGTGGCCCGGCTTCGACGAGCCGTTGGACGTGCTGAAGACCGCGCGTGACGGCACGCCGCAGCAGATGCGCGCGCTCTACGCGCACCTTGCAGAGACGCAGGGAACGCAGATCTGGAAGTTTGTGCTCGCCGCGGACGACCAGTTCCGTCCGCTGGCGGAGGCGGTGCCGGGGTTCAGTGTATGCAATCTTTGTGCGAACGGACGCTTCGTGCGCAATGACGGAATAGTCCGCGACCTCTACGCCGACCGCGTGAAGGCGGGGGCGAAGACGCTGAACGAGAATGGCATGAGTTGCGGGATGATTGTCGAATACGGGAAGTTCAGGTATTATACGGCCGGCGACTTCTCCGACGGCTGGAAGCATTCGGACGGCGTAAGGCACGAGATCGAGGAGGATCTCGCGGAGGTCGTCGGACAGGTCCACGTGGCGAAGCTCAACCACCACGGACACCACTCCATGTATCCGAAGCTCGTAAAGGCGCTCAAGGCGCGCGTGTGGACCAACTGCACGCTTGATCAGCAACACTGCACGGACGACACGATGTGCCGTCTCGCGGACCGGACACTCTACAACGGCCCCCGGTTGATGTTGCCCACGTACATGCCGCTGAACCGTCCGGTGACGGACGTCGGCCGAGGCTATCTGCCGGACGTCGCCCGTTGCGTCGTCGACCAGCCGTGCCACGTCGTCCTGGACGTGCCGCCCGGCGGCGAGACATATACGTTCTCCTGCTTCTCGGCGACCCACGCCGGCAATCCGCTCAAGGGCGAGTTCGGATTCATTGCCTAGGAAGTGGCAAAAGGTCTGACAGCGAAACTGTCGCTAGGTGTGTGGATTTGCCGCGCGCTTGATTCATATTGCCATTGACTAGGCGTTGATGGAATAGACGCTTAAACTATGGTATAATGTTGGCCATGAAACGGACGACGATAATTGCCGCGCTCGCTTTTGTCTTTGGCTTTCATGCTTCGGCATCTGAGTTTTCCTGTGATTTTTCCGGCGAAGGAGAGACGGTCGAGACAATCCCGGCTTTCGCCGTAGGCGACAAATTGTTCCTTCGTGGGCCAGATGGCGTCTCGCTTTCGCTCGACATAGTCTCCGCGCCGCCGGCCGGCATCGCGGGTCAGTCGTTTATCGCAAAGGACGGCGCGACTGGTGCCGGCGCAGTCGTAAAGTCTGGCGTAGGCAAGCTGCGCATCACGGTTGACGACTTCGCCGCAGGGAAAATCTATACCTTTGTCGTGAAGGACGGCAAGAAGTCGTTTTCCTCGTTAGACAAGGTGCAAGAACCCGACGAGTGCGCCACATGCGCCGCGACAGTCACGAACAATGTGACCGATGTTTCGCCGACGGAAACTCCTGCCGTCAAGACGGCCAAGAAATCGCCAGTTCTCAAGGAAACTGGTTCGGTACTTCTCTTCGCCGCTCAGAAGAGCGTGGTCGATATCCTTGTCGCCTTCGACCAGGGCGCGAAAGTGAAGTGTACACAACTTGGGTTCGACAGCATCGAGGAATTTGCTGACTATGCTGTCGCCAAGATGAACACGGTGCTCGCCAATTCTCAGCTTGACGACAAGTTCTGCTATCGGCTAGTTGGCGTTGTGGAGATAGACGACAAGTGGTCTGCGATCAACGGTGCGCTTCTTGGCAGTTTGCGCGCAAGCGAAGGCAAGCTGGCGAAGATTTCTCAGTTGAGGGAGAAGTTTGGCGCAGATACCACAACCTTGCTTATAGACAAGACAAGCGGCACCACTACTGGCATTGCCTATGGATACTACTTGTCCGGTGGTTATGACGTGCCTTCAAAATTCGATACCTACGCCTACAACGTCTGCGACATTAACACGGTCTACAGCCGCTATACGATGAGCCACGAAACAGGGCACAACATGGGTTGCGGACACAGCAACCGGCAAGGATCTAATTCTGGGCCCGGCCGCTATTCAGATTCATGCGGCTACCATTTTGCCGATGCTAACAACGTCTTGCGAGGTACGGTAATGGCCTACACATATAGTGGGGACAATGATGGGTATTATAATCCTGTTCCCTACTTTTCCACGCCTGAGATTTCGCCGTCGGAGTACGGTTGCGCCTTGGGTGTTGAGGGAGTCAACAACAACCGCGGTACTTTGTTGCAGACTTATGACGACATTGCGGGGCTTCGCGAGCATATGTTGCCGTACGACTGGGATGTGCGGTTTGTGGATGACAGCGGGAACGACATTGCGGACGGATCGTATTTTTACAGCTCGTGCTATGTAACGCTAACCAATTCGAATCCAGCGGCCGAAATCTACTATACGCTTGACGGGTCTACTCCGACGACAGGATCCTTGCATGGCGGATCTGGTACAAACGTATATATGTATCTCGTAACCGGTCCGAAGACGCTTACGGCATGTGCGGTAGTCGACGGCGTGGCGCAGTCTGTTCGTTCTATAACCTTGCACGACGGCCTCACTTGGTCGGGCGATTCAAACGGCAATGGTTTCTGGCTAAACGGCGACAGTTCCGTGCGTCCGTGGAATGGTGAGTATTTCTATAATGGCGACGCGGTGATGTTCCCAGACATGTCCGGGGTTTCGTGCGCGACAGTTTCGGTAAAAGGCGCGGTAGCACCGAGCGCGGCTGCGTTTTCTGCCGTTGAGACGGCATACACATTTGATGGTGGCGACGACGAGGCAAAGATTACGATCCCCAACGACAACTTCGCGCCGTCTGGCGATGTGACGTTCAATGTCCCAGTGCAACTCTCTGCGGCGACGTTCACGAACATGACGGGATGCGCGCTTACTTTCAATGCGCCGTTCGGACAAATCGTCGATGAGAATAGCGGCAGCTTTACGACAATGATCAACATTGCGCCCAGCGCTATTATGACGGTGGCTCCAGGCGTCGGGAAGACGCAGGCGCTCGTGGCGCTAAATACCAATGGGTGGCATTCAGGCACCTCCACTTTCCGCGTAGGCGAAGGAACCGTGGTCTTGACCGGCGCAATCAACGGCGGCAGGGGGGTGATAGGCAGGACGAAGCTCGAAGTTGGCAATGGAGGCGAGCTTGTTTTCAACATGGGCGGTGGAACGGGACATGAGATGAACCAGACTTCCCTGACCATCGAGAAGGGCGGTGTGGTCAGATTTAATGATATGGAGCATTTGCGGCGGACGCTCTGTCTGCAAGGTGGCACGATATACGCCAAGCGCCTTGACCTGATGGGCAATCCGGGCGTCTATGTGACCGACAACTCGGCCATTGAAAACAACGGCGGCGGCTATATCCTGATTCGCAATTCCGATTCGGAAATCAATGTCTATGACGGAACGTATCTTACTCTCAATGTCGGCACCCAGACAGACAACAGAGACGACACATCCGGCTGGGGCATAGTCAAGCGCGGCAGCGGAACGCTTGTCGCAAACGTAGAACTCAAACATTCAGGCGTCACCGACATCGAGAGCGGCTCGTTGGAGGTCGGCTATTCGTCAGGTTCTACGATATACGGTCTGGGATGGATTGTGGCTGAGGGTTCTGCGTTGAAGGTGAAGAGCGGCTGCACGTTGAAGACTCCGACATTGACTCTCGACGAAACCGCGACGGTTTCCGTTTCTGCCGCGTCCGAGCCACCGATCGTAGCGACAAATGATGTTTCGGTTTCCGGTGTCTACTTTGAACTTGCGGGAGCGGACAACCTTGCGGCCGGAGCGTCCTATCCGCTTCTTAAGGGCAATGCCGGAATCAGCGATGCAAAGAACGCCAAGACGAGTCGGCTCCCAGAACTGGCCAAGGGGCTCAAGTGGCAACTTGAGGTATCGAACAACACGCTTTATGCGAAGGTTGTAGAGAAGTCGGCCATAGAGGAAGCCGTACCGTTTGTGTCCAACGATCTTTCGCTTGCGCTCGCGATGCCGGACGACGCGACGGTTGCGGAAGGAGGCGGTGCGAGAATCGCTGCGTCGCCGATTGTCCTAGACGGGCTTTCTACCAAGGCGGTCTCGATCGCCGTCAAGGTCGTTGTGCCCGAGTCATCGCCATCCGATGTTGCAACCATCTGCGCATGGAGGGTTGGCGATTATAAGATTTATTGTGTGCGTGAAACCACAGGAAAGCTGAATTGCCGGTGGATTGGAGTCAATGGTTCGTTGGGGACTACGGCAAACCAGACGAATGATATCGTCCTTGCGGCTGGCGAACATCTGCTACAGATCGGATATTATTCAAATGGCAGTGGTGGCACTCGTGTCTTGCTCGACGGCGAAGTTGCATACATTGCAAGTGGACTCGTGTTCAGTGGCGAAAGCGTCAACCGCGTGACGTTCGGCGCGACCGCAGAGGATTCTCCACGCTATCCGTATGCGGGACTTGTCATTCGCGAGGCCGCAGTCTTGGATGTCCTTTCGACCGAGCCCGCGCCGCGCATGACTGCGTCCGGTGGAAGCATTACCTACAGTCTGAATGTGCCAGGCGTAATTCCGCGCGTATTCCCGATAACGCCGTCCGGTGCGCTTGAGCTTGACGAGACGGTGGTAGAGGCGACATTCGGCGAGACTCCCGGTGAGGCGTCTGTTTCGGTGATGGCTTCCTTTCCGGCAGACAAGGTAGGGACGGTTTGTGGCATGTGGGTGCAGTTGGATAGCTCGGCGAAATGCGCTTTGCAGGCGGAATACGAGGGTGATGGCAAGTTTTATATCCGGTATAACGACTATGCTCTCACGTCTTCTCCTGCAGCGCGTCTATCGGAAACGTCGGAGGATGTTACCCAGCCGCATCTGTATACGCTTGCATTCAAGAGTGGCGAAGGGGCGACCTTCTACCAGGATGGCGTGGCGTTGCTGAAGGCTTCATTGCCATATTCAAACTATTCCGCGAGCAAGGTCGTCTCGCCGGTAACGTTCGGTTGCGGGCCCTATCATCTTTGGCGCGGTTCGCCATGGCACGACTATCCCAATCCAGCCAAGGACTTCTCGCTCTATGGCTCGCATATCGCGCTTGGGACGAGTGACAGGGCGGTTTCGGAAGCGGCGGTGATGGCGTCTATGGCGACTGATGGCGATGACCCTGAACCGCCGGAAACGCCAGCGACGGTGGATGTCCTTGTTGCATACGACAATGGGGCGCAGGCGTATGTTGCGAACAAGGGCGTGACGCTCTCGGAATTTGCCGCGACGCAGATTGAGAAGATGAACGCGGTGCTTGCGACCAACCGCCTCGACCGGTATTATTCCTATCGCCTCGCCGGAGTCTGCAAGGTGGACGGCGTGTACGACAATATCGACACGGCGCCTGCATTGATTGCGGCAGGCACGGGAGCAGCCGTGAGTTTGCGCGCCGCTCGCGAACTTTACTGTGCGGATACTGTGACGATGCTCGTGGATGTGACAGGCAACACGCTCGGGAACAGCTCGCCGCTCAATTCGCCGAATGATGTGGCCAGCCAGCATGAATGTGCGTTCAGCGTTTGCAGCATCCGAGCGGTCGATACCGGCAGTCAGCACACGATGATCCATGAGAATGCGCACAACATGGGGTGCGGACACGCAAGGGCGCAGAGCATCATCAATTCTCCGTTCGAGTATGGAAGGGGATTCTACTTCCAGGATGGCAATGTGACGCGCCATACGATCATGGCATACGGCGGAGACAATGACGCGTCGTGGTATTTCTCGACCACATCCACGGAGTTTGGCTTTACGCTTGGCGACGCGACCAACGACAACGCAAGGGTCCTGAAGGAGACCTGCGGCGAAGTGGCCAAGTGGAGGGATGGTGCGGCAATCGAGCTTGACGGAAGCTTTTCGACTGGCGATGCCGTCTGGCAGACTGGCCGGAAGTATCCGTGGTTTGTCGAGGGTGATGCTATCCGCAGCTTCAACCAGACGGACTATCAGTATCAGTGCACCATTCCGCTCAAGGCGACGATTATTGGGCCGAAAGTTCTCAGCTTCAAGTACAAGTCGTATTTCGGCGGCGAGAGCGTTGCCGGCAACAACTATTCGCACTTCGATGTCCTTTTGGACGATTCGCCGGTCATCACGCAGACAGAATGCACGAATAGTTGGACGGATGCGCAGGTGGAAGTGCCCAAAGGAACCCACGAGGTTGTATTTGTCTTCTCACAGCGCTTTGCGATGAACAATTCCAAAGACTATAAGGGCGGCACACCGGAGGCCGATGACGCTGTGTGGATTAAGGATATCCACGTTGTCGAAAAGCGCATCCGTGGGGGGACTGCGGTCATTCGATGACAATTGAGGGGTGATGGCGTGATGATTGCCGCTTCCTTAAGGGCGAGGCCCTAAAAGCGAACTGACGGTGCCGACACCTCGTAGCACATGCATCCGCCAAAAGGCTGGCGGACGCAGGCTTTGAATGAGAGGGACGAGGGAGAAGAAGTTGCGGAGGACGAGGGCACCTCGCATTTGCGTGAACCATCGGCGGCAAGCGCCCAAACTTTCCATCCGGCCGAACCTGCGGACACGTCGAGTGAAATCTCCGCCGTCCCATCTTTGAGGAATAGGGGAACGGTGCCGTCGGGATTGCCGGAGCCGTTCCAGCGTAGGATGATGGAGCCGAGCGGATCGGTGGTGGCGAATCCGCGTGCGCGGCAATCAGTGAGATGGGTCACGAGGATGCGCCGCGACTCTGCGAGCGGTGCACCGTCAAGCGAAATCGCGAAGACAGTCGCGCTTTCATTGTCCGTAACCCTGACCCGCAGCACGCCGGCGGTGTGGGTGCCGCTTTCGGCGGTAAAGACGCCGCATGTGCGCGGCGTGGCGACGGTGAGCGAGCCGCGTTCGCGGTCGATGGAAACGCCCGTTGTCGTCGTCGTGAAGCTTTCCGGGCCGACCTTCTCGCAGGCATCGCGGGGTACGACGCGTGCGCCCTTTGGCACGTTTTTCCCGCGAATCACGCTGCCGACACGATGTGTCCACGCCACGTCATTCGGCAAAGGAGGCGTCACTCGCCAGCCACGGCCCTGTGCGGCATCAAGGACTTTATCCGTGTAGTCGACGGCCACCGTCTGCGTCGCCTCGGCCATGTCGCCGCGCAGATAAAGCGCGAGCGTCGCCCGGTCGCCGGCGACCGAGAGCGGGTCGCGCGCCATGTCGAAGAGGCCGGGTGCGCCTCGATTGTCGGCGAACATCGTCCTGTTGTGCGAATAGGCGAAACGCCAGATTCCAGTCCAACCCTGGAGGGCCGCCATGGAGCCGAAGGCGAGGCCCGCCATCGACCGGTAGGCGCTGATGCCTTCGTAATCCCACTCCGTCACGCAGAACGGCTTGCCCCAGAGCCTCGTGTAGCCGCGGATGTCCTCCGGCATGCCCGTAGTGCGGAAGATCGGATTGCGCGCACCGGCGACAAGCGGTGCGCTCCAGGATTTGTCGACCCATCCCGCGTAGCCGTTCATGTAGAGGTGCTGGTCGATGTAGCCGTAGAGCGAATCTTCCATTTCCAGGACCGAGCCCGACATCAGGCCGAAATTGTCGCCCGTAAGGAGCGTCTTTACGCCCAGTTCCTCGCGCAGAAACGCTTCCGCGCGCCGGTAGAAGCGCGTGTGCAGCCAGTTCCAGAAGCCGAAGAGCGCCGAGTCCCTGCCAGATTCCACGTTCCACGGCAGCGTGCGGTCGGACGGACGGTTCGGCGATATTCCCGGCCAGGCCCTGGGATTTTTCTCGCGCGACTCCGCCACGAACTGCGCCCATTTCTCGGTGACGCCAAGTTCGGGAACGGCGCGCATGCCCTTGAAGTCCTCGTCAAGGAGGCATTCGTTCTGGGTGCAGAGAAAGATCAGCGCCGGTTCGTCGGCCAGGGAGCGTCCCGTATAGGGATTTACGTGCGAGAGGAAGAGGCGTGCAAAGTCACACCAGTCGTGGAACCCGCGTTCGGTGGAAAACTGTGCGGCCTTTACCATGGCGGGGCCGTCTCGGTCTATGCCCAGGTCACGCCATGTGGCGCCACGCGAGGTGTGGAGGTCTGTCGTGAGGTAGATGCCACGCTTGACAAGCTCCGCGACGAGGCGGTCGAGCCGGTCCATGTTCTCCGGAATCGGGACGAGCGTTCCGTTCTCATAGCGCGCGAGCGCGCCGTCGTGATGGTGGATGCGAACGGCGTTGTAGCCGAGCCGGTAAATGCGTTCGGCGAGCATTTCCGCTTCTGTGGGCGTTTCGGGGAAGTTGGCCGACTGGCAGAGGTTCACGCCGACAAAACGCTGCGGCACGCCGGGCTTCCCCGTGAACTCGGCGTGGTCGCCTACGGCACGCAGCCAGCCGTGCTTTCCGGCCGGAGCCTCGTGCGGAACGACGCGCGAGAAATCGAGTGCCGAACCGGGGATGATCGTCTTGCGGTGGTCCATTGGCACCCAGCCGCCGCTGTTCGGCACCACGATTGGACCGGCATAGGTTACGTCAAGGCCGCCGGAACTCCCCTCGGCGAAGAATTCCAGCGAGAATTCGAACATGTCGCCTTTCTTGGCGTCGTCGATCCTGCCGCCGTCGAACGACAAGCGCCAGAGCGGATGATACGGCAAGCGCTCGGAGTCGTCGGTAAGCACGGGAATTATGTGTTTTGGCGCGACCGCCGCGATTCGGAGATTACGCACCTTCGCGCCGTTGCCGTCGACAACGATTTCCTCGGGCTTGAACTCATTCTTCGGCAGACGAGCCGCTGCGCCCCATTCGACCCTCTTCGCGTCCTTCGCGAGCGTAAAGCGCCATTTTGCGACGGCGCTGCCGCCATCGCGATTCTGGAGCGTCGCCTCGCCACTGGCGAGCAGCCCCTTGCCGGGCGCGCGAAACTCGAAGCGGACGCCATCTCCCGTCGCGGCATCCTCGCCGATGGCGATCGTTTCCGCTCCGTCGACGGCAAGGCGCGGCGTGACAGCGTAGAGCGTGTCCGGAAGCCGCACAGAGCCCCCGCATTGGAGGATTAGCGCCGCCGCGGGCCATTGGACCGCCAAGCACGCAAGAAACGCAAGGGCCTTCATGGTTCGCAAATCTCCGCTGTTCTATCTCAAGATGATGGACAGGTTGGTGTCGGGGGCCTTGTAGCAGCCGATGTCGAGGACTCTGCCAATACGTCGGGCGCGTCCCACAAGGTCGGTTTCTGACAAGGCGCCAGAACCAAGGTAGTCACTCCAGCTCGTTCCGCCTTTCGCGAGGGCACTGCCTGCCGCCGGCATGAAGTTCCCTCCTGCGTAGTTCCTGAAACTCGCGTCGCTGATGGCGAGAGGCGAGTCGGGGGACAGGCCGTTGATCGCGGTTCCCCACGCCGAATGGACGAAGCTTGCCGCCGAGCCGATCACGTCGCCGTAGACCGTCGTCGCCGCGTCGAAGTCGCCAGGGCAGTTCATGTAGGAGACGCAGTTTACGACCGTTGCGTCGCTCGCCTGGACGATGCCGGCGAAATTCTTGTCGGAGTTTCCTCCGCCGCGCGCGATCCGGTTCCTGACGACCGAACAGTTGACGAGCGCCGTTCCCGCACCGGTCAGATGCACGACGCCGCCGCGGTATTTGTAGCTGCCGGTCGTGTCGTAGGCGGGCGCGGCATTGCCCGTGAAGAGCGAGTTTTCGCAAACGGCGCCGTTTGAAAGGTAAAGGGCCGACCCATAGCCTTTGTAGCCCCAGGCCATGTGGACCTTGCAGCCGGTGAACGTCGTCCGGCTGATGCGCCCGCCGAGGGCGTAGATGCCGCCACCGTAGGTGGTGTCGGTGGCATTGCCGCAGGAGGTGATCAGGCAGTCCTCGACGAGGCCAGCCGCCATGTAGACGCCCGCGCCCTTGTCCCCGGACGCCGTGAACATGCCGTTGGAGACGGCGAGATTCTTCAGCGCCGCGCCGGGCGAGAGCAGCGAGAAGACGCGGTAGCCGCCGTTGCCGTCGACGACCGTGCTTTCCGCACCCGCACCAGCGACCGTGATCGCCCCCGCGAGGACGAACCCCGCCCCAGTGTGCGTCCCCGCCGCGACGTGGATCGTCACGCCGTCGACGACGGCCTGGTCCAGCGTCCCCGGGAGCGTGT
Source organism: uncultured bacterium (assembly GCA_902801025.1). Classification (GTDB taxonomy): domain Bacteria; phylum Verrucomicrobiota; class Kiritimatiellia; order RFP12; family UBA1067; genus UBA1067. The sequence continues at coordinate 14,307 of CADCGZ010000054.1, forward strand.
TGGTGAGACAGTTCAGCGCATCGGCGAGCGTCGCGGCCGCCTTGGCCGACGTGTCATAGGGGAACGCCGGTCTCGGACTGGTCGTGTCCACGTAGAGATGCGCCGGGGCGACGGCGATGGTGCTGCGCGGCTCTCCTGTCGCGCCCCAGGTCGTGCCGCCGTCGTCCGAGACGGAGACGGTCGCGTGGTAGAGGCCGGCCGCCGCATAGGTGTGCGTGACGGCGGCGCTTGCCGTTGTCTGCGCGGCCGAGCCGTCGCCGAAGTCCCAGCGGTAGGTGTAGCTCCCGCTTCCGCCGGTCGCCGTGGCGGTGAAGGAGGAGACCGAACCGAGGAGGACGCCGTAGGAATCGGCGGCCACCACGACCTCCAAGGTGGACAGATCGACTTCGTAGCATCCGATGTCGATGGCCGAGCCCTGCGAACGGGCGACGCCCGCGAGGTCGGTCGCGGACGTGGCGTAGGTGGCGTAGTCCGCGTCTGAACCTGCGTTGAAGAGCGAACCGCTCGTCGCCGGGGCGTAATTGCCGTTGTTGTAGTCAACAAACGAATTCGCGTCGATGGCGACGGGCGAGGCGAATGAACCGGAGATTGCGGCGGCATCCCACGCCGAATTGATGAAATCGGACGACGAGCCGACGACGTCGCCGTAGGCCGGCGTTGTTTCAAAGTTTCCGGGTACGTTCATGTAGGCGACGCACCCCACGACCTTGGCGCCGCTCTTCTGGACGATGCCGGCAAATTTGTCGGTGACATTCTTGTCGCCGGTAATGGGCATCTGGTTCTTGACAACCGTGCAGTTGACGAGCGCCGTCCCGGTGTCGGTCAGGTGAACGACGCCGCCTCGTCTGTTTCCGTTCTGCATCCATGTGGTATTGTATTGGGGCGCGGCATTGCCCGTGAAGAGCGAGTTTTCGCAGACTGCGCCGTTTGAAAGGTAAAGGGCCGCCCCATAGCCTGTGTTGGATCCCCAGTTCATGTGCACGCGGCAGCCCGTGAACGTCGTGCGGCGGATGCGCCCGCCGCTCGCGAAGATGCCGCCGCCGTAGCACACGTTCTTGGTGTTGCCACACGAGGCGATCAGGCAATCCTCGACGAGGCCCGCCTCCATATAGACGCCCGCGCCCATGTCCCCGGCGGCCGCGAACATGCCGTTGGAGACACAGAGGCCCGTCAGCGCCGCGTCGGGTGAGAGCAACGAGAAGACGCGGTAGCCGCCGTTGCCGTCGATGACGGTGCTGGTGGCGCCCGCGCCCGCGACCGTGATCGCGTTCGTGAGGATATGGCCCGACCCGGCATAGGTTCCTGCCGCGACGTGGATCGTCGCCGCGTCCGCCAATCCGTCCCGAATCGCCGCGTCCGCGGCGTCAATTGCCGCGCGGATCGAGGCGAACGGCGTTGCCTGCGAGCCGTCATCTCCGTCGTTGCCGGTCGTGGCAACATAGAAGTCGGCGGCGCCCGCGCCGACAGGCAGAAGCAACGCGATGACTGCGACTGAAGCGGCGAGACGCATGGGAATTCTGTTTTTCATGGCCATGACGTTGCCAACAGTATAGCAAATCTCGGTGGCCTTGTCAGTTGCGTTGCGGCTGTCGCATTAGTGTGGATTATGCTATAATTATCCCGTTATGGGATTCTTCAAGGCATACGATATGCGCGGCACCTTTGGTGTCGACTTCGACCTCGATACAGTCTACAAGGTGGGGCTTGCCCTGCCGAAGGTCGTAAAGGGAAAACGCTGGCTCGTAGGACGCGACTGCCGCACTACGAGTGATGCCGTTCACGATGCGCTTGTGAAAGGGCTTTCCGAGGCGGGCGCGGAAGTGAGCGACCTTGGGCTTTGCACGACGCCGATGGTCTACTACTTCACCGCCGCAGACGGCTTCGACGGAAGCGTGATGATTACCGCGTCGCACAACCCGCCGTCGGACAACGGCCTAAAAGTTTCAAAGGCGACAGCGCTCCCCGTCGGCTACGCGAACGGTCTTAACGAAGTTGAGCGACTGGTCGGCGAAATGCAGTCGACGGCCGACGGCCGGCGGTCTTCGGTGAAGGATCTTCCCGATGCGCTTTCGCGCTACATCGCCTGGCAGCAAGGCCGTGTCAACCTCGCAGCGCTTTCGGGGCTAAAGTTCGCCGTGGACTGCTCGAACGGAATGTCCTCGCTTTTCGTGCGCGAGATGTTCCCGGATGCGGTGCTGCTCAACGACACTCCCGACGGGACCTTCCCCGCCCATTCCCCGAATCCGCTCAAGGCCGAGGCGCGCGAACAGATTGCCAAGGTCGTGCGCGAGAAGGGGCTTGACTGCGGCGTCATATTCGACGGCGACGCAGACCGCGCGATGTTCGTAGACGAGCGCGGCGAATTCGTCCAGCCAGACTACCTCATTCCCATTGTGGCGAGGGCCACGATGGGAAGTGAAGAGTTAAGAGTTAAGAGTGAAGAGTTGGGGAAGTCCAAGATAATTCATGATGTAAGGACTTCGCGCGGCGCGATAGAGACGTTGCGCGAGGATGGCTTCGAGACAGTGATGGTTCCAGTTGGCCACGCTTTCGCAAAGCCGATCCTGCGTGAAATCGGCGCACTCTGCGGCGGCGAGCTTGCGGGGCACTACTACTTTTCGGAGTTCTTCGGGTGTGACTCTGGTCTTCTCGCGGCGACGCGCATCCTCGGCGAGATTGCAAAGGCAAAGCGAGCGGGGAAGACTTTCTCAGAGATGATGAAGCCAATAGTCTCGCGCTACGCCAACTCCGGCGAAATCAATTTCAAGGTCGAGGATAAAGAAGCGGCAATCGCGCGCGTGCTCGCTGTCGCGAAGTCGCTTGCCGAGGAAACCGGGCGAAGCGAGATCGACGGCTATCGCCTTGAATACCGCGACGGCTGGATTTCCGTTCGCAAGTCCAACACCGAGCCGTATCTCCGACTTCTCGTCGAATGTCGGACAAGGGGAATGCTCGATAATTGGGTTGGCCGTCTCTCTGACGCAATCGAGGGGAAGTGATGATCGTCGACTTCCACGTCCATTCGACAGCGAGCGACGGCACGTTTGCGCCGCGCGACATCGCGGCGGAAGCTGTGCGCGGCGGATATGCCGCGATTGCGCTCACCGACCACGACAACTGCGACGGAATCGCCGAGTTCATGTCGGCGGAGACGAGTCTCAGGAAGGTTGCTGGCGTGGAGCTTTCGATAGAGCCTGGCGAGGGCTTTGACAAGTTCCATCTGCTCGCTCTTGGCGTCGATCCCGGAAACGAGGCGTTCAAGGCGTTTCTCAAGGGCATCCTAGAAGGGCGAGACGCGAGGAACGAGCGCATTGTCGGCAACTTCCGACGCTTCGGCATCGAGATGGTCGATGTTTCGAAGGGCGTTCGGCCGGTCTACGACTATGCCCACGGCGATGTCCTCGCGCGTCCACATTTCGCGCGGTGGCTCGTCGACAACGGCTACGCGGCGGATATAGGTGAGGCGTTTGCAAAGTACCTTCTCCCCGATTCGCCGGCCGACACGCGGTGCTACGAGGAGCGCTATCATCCGTCGCAGGAAGAGTCGTTTCGCATCGTCCACGCGGCTGGCGGGCTCTGCGTGATGGCGCATCCAAAGTATTGGCGGCGCGAGTGGAAGACGACGGAGCCAGACTATGCTGCGGCTGAGCGCGAACTTGCGCGGCTGAAGGAGAAGGGGTTGGACGGGCTTGAGGCGCTCTACCGCGCGAATAATTCCGTCGAGGAGAACGTCGCCTTCACGCGCATAGCCGATTCCATCGGCCTTCTCAAGAGCGCTGGAAGCGACTTCCATGGAGCCAACAAGCCGACGATTCCGCTTGGCATGCAAGTGTCGGAATCGTTTATCGCCCCGCTCCTTGAGCGGCTTTAATTTGCCAGTGGCTGGGCTGAAGTCTGTCGAGAGTGTTTGCAATATTTTGGTATAATGTCCGCATGAAAACACAAATTGGAGTTGGGGTTGCCGTGCTGTCGGCGCTGGCGGCGGAGGGGAAGGACTTCGACCGCGACGAGCTGAACGCGATGCTCGACAAGCTCGCCGCCTCGCCCGAGCCGAAGGTGCGGCGCGGGCCGCAGGCGACATGCTATAAAATGGCGATGCCGCAACCTGAGCGCTTTGAGTATGTTTGCAAGAAGTGCGGAACGCACACCGTCTATCCTGCGAATACGCGGCAGATGGCCAGCTGGCTTGCACGTTACCGCGACGACGAGGCAAGCCTCAAGGCCATTGGGCTCGACATCTCGCTCGATGAGTCGGTGCTTTGCCAGAAGTGCAAGTCGGCAAAGGATATTGGACTTCCTGAGGAGCTTGGCGTCCCAACTGGCGGAACGATTATCGACAGACCTAAAGAAGAGGCGGCGGCTAAGGAGTTTGGATGGGAAATCGGCGACAGAGTTGAAATAATCCATTGCTACGACACCTCGGACATTTACTATGTTTGGCCTACGCCCAGAGACTGTTGGATAAGCGCAAAGTATGTGTCGGAGACGGGGGAAATTCTTGGCGACAGCGTGAATGTCCGCATCGCGCCGCGAATCGACGCCAAGGTGGTGTGGCTTGTCAGCAAGTCCGACAAGCCGGTTAGGCGCCTGCCCGCCAAACCGGGCGATCCTGCGGAGTGGGTGCGTATAGAGGCCAGAAAGGAGTGGTTCCAGATAAGCGAAGAGACGACAGGCCGGCATAGTTTCCCCGTGCCCAAGAAGTTGTTGGGGGATTTGTCCTATGGCAGTGGGGCTTCCTCCAATCCTGCCCGCTTCAACAAACTGGCTTGGGTCATCGACGGCAAGCGGACGATTGTCCGCACCTATGACGCAAGGATTTTGAAGGCGTTCCTGACCGGCAAGACGATTTGGAAACGGGAGTTTGACGAGGAGGTTTCTGTCAAGAATGCGCTTCCCCGCCTCAGGGAACTGCTGGGAGAGCCGAAGAAGTGACGACGATCCTTCCGTCTGTCGCCGTCCTGGAGATGACGTACCGCTGCAACCACGCGTGCAGGTTCTGCTCGTGTCCGTGGTTCGCGGGAATGCTGAAGCCCGGGCCGGAGATGGAAGTCGACGAGTGGAAGCGGCTTATCGAGGTGTATTCGTCGGCTGGCGTTTCGCAGTTTTCGTTCACCGGCGGCGAGGCGCTCTTGAAGGAAGGGTGCCTTGAGCTGATGGACTTTGCGTCGAAGCGGGCGCAGGCGGGGCTTCTCTCCAACGGACGCGCCATGACGGAAGATGTCCTGCGGTTCTGCGCCGAGCGCGGCATACACGTCATGATGAGCATGCCGGGTCTCACGTCGTTCGCGGCGAACACCGACAGCGACACGTCCGTTGAACACATTCTCTCCATGTTCGGCAGGGCGCACGAGCTTGGCTGCGCGACGACCGTCGGCATCGCCGTCACGAAGCTCAATCTGCCAGAGCTCTACGAGACGATTTCCGCCGCTCTCGTCGCTGGCGCGGATTCACTGCTCCTCAACCGCTTCCTCCCGGGAGGACGCGGCCTTTCGCATCCGGAGCTTATGCTGACGGCGGAGGAGGTGCGCCAGATCGCCGATGTCGCGGAAGAGGTCCTCTCTCGCGCGAAGCGGCGCGGGCATTTCGGGACGGAGCTTCCCGACTGCATGATCGACGCTGGGAAATACGAGTATCTCAACGTCACGACCGGCTGTTCGGCGGCGACGGACTTCTTCACCGTCGGGCCGAACGGGATGCTGCGCGTCTGCAACCACAGTCCGGTCGAGCTCGTGAAGTGGAACGAGTGGGAGAAACTCCCGGAATGCGGGGAGTGGATGCACTACGTGCGCCACGACTATCTGCCGAAGATGTGCGACGGCTGCGACAAGGCCGCGAAGTGCCTCGGGGGCTGCCGAGAGGCCGCGCGCGTGTTCAGTGGCTCGCCAACCGCCCCCGACCCGTTGATGGCAGGGTAGGCGGGTCTTCGCCTTGGGCGGCTATTTTTGGTATAATATGGGCCAGTTATGAATACTGTACTCGTTGGCGCCCAGTGGGGCGATGAAGGCAAGGGCAAGGTTATGTCCTGCACGACGGCAAGCACTGCGTGATCGGCAACGGCGTCGTAATGGACCCGTTCGATCTCATGAAGGAGCTTGAACAGGTCGAAAGCTGGGGTTTTGAGCTCAAGGGCCGCTTTCATATCTCCGAGCGCGCGCACATGGTCATGCAGTGGCACCGCGCTATCGACAAGGCCGAGGAGGCCGCGCGCCCCGAGGGTCACAAGATTGGCACCACCGGGCGTGGAATCGGTCCCGCCTACGCTGCTAAGGTCGGTCGTTACGGTATGCGCGTCGGCGACATCCTGAAGCCCGACTTCCTTGATCTCGTCCGCGCACAGGTCGCAGAGGCGAATCGCGCGCTCGCGGCGCTTGGCGCCCAGCCGCTCGACCCCGAGGAGATGGTCAAGCTCTATACGCCGATGGTCAAGGCGCTTATGCCCTACGTGACCGACACAATCCAGTTCCTTCACGAGAACCTCGACGCGAAGAAGTCTATCCTTTTCGAAGGCGCCCAGGCGACGATGCTCGACATTGACTTCGGCACCTATCCCTTTGTCACGTCCTCCAACCCGACGGCTGGCGGCGCATGCACTGGCTCAGGAGTTCCCCCGCGCGCGATTGACCGCGTGATCGGCGTCCTCAAACTCTACACGACGCGTGTCGGAGAAGGACCGTTCCCGACCGAGCTTTTCGACGAAGACGGCGAGACGCTCAGGAAGCGCGGCGGCGAATTCGGCGCGACGACTGGTCGCCCAAGGCGCTGCGGGTGGTTCGATGCGGTTGTCGCTCGCTATGCTCAGCGCGTAAACGGCGTCGACTTCTGGGCGATGACGAAGCTCGATGTCCTCGACACGTTCCCTGTCGTCAAGATCTGCACCGGCTATCGCCGCGACGACGGTTTCGTCTACCAGACGTTCCCGGCCGACCTCGCGGTTCTCAAGCGCTGCACGCCAGTTTATGAGGAACTTCCCGGCTGGCAGTGCGAGACTTCGCACATCACCGACTACTCTGAACTTCCCGAGAACGCGAAGAAGTACGTAAACCGCATCCTCGACCTCGTCGGCGGCAAGCTCGGCGTCCTCTCTGTGGGGCCTGCAAGGGAGACCACGCTGAGGATTAATGTGTAATTAGGGGTCAGGAGTTAGGGGTCAGGAGTCAGTATGGGGCTGCAGCATCTGGCGGTGATCATGGACGGGAACGGCAGGTGGGCGAAGAAGCACCATCTGCCGCGGCTCGCAGGTCACCGGGCCGGAGCCGAATCGCTTGACCGCACGATGCACTGGTGCAAAGAAGCGGGAATCAGCTACCTGACCGTCTATGCATTCTCGACTGAGAACTGGAAGCGTTCGAAGGGCGAGGTCGCGGGGTTGATGAAGCTTCTTTCTCACTTCATCAAGGCGAAGGAGAAGGAGCTTATCAAGAACGGCATCGCGTTTCGCGTCATCGGACGGCGCGAGGATCTTTCGCCAAAGCTTCAGAAGGAGATTGCCGCGCTGGAGGAGAAGACGAAGGGCGGGGATTTCACGCTCGTTGTCGCTCTTTCATATGGCGGGCGCGACGAGATTGTAAGGGCGGCGGCCAAGCTGGCCGCAAAGGGTCTATTAGGGTCAAACAGGGTCGGATTGGGGTCGGATAGGGTTGATGAAGAGGCGTTTGCGAGTTGTCTCGATACGGCGGGAATCCCCGACCCCGATCTGATCATCCGCACCTCGGGCGAGCTGCGGCTTTCCAATTTCTTGCTCTGGCAGGCGGCGTACGCCGAGTTCTACTTTACTGATGTCCTCTGGCCGGACTTCGACAAGGCCGAGTTCGACAAGGCGATTGCCAGCTTCTCGAAGCGCGAGCGCCGAATGGGAGGGCGATTGTAAGAGGTGCTTGGCTTGCCCGCCAGAGCCTTGGCGGCGGCGGGTGCATATGGGAGTTTGAGACGACGATGAATCCTATACTAAAGAGAACATTGACAGGGTTGGCGGTTGGCGCGGTGGTGATTTGCGCCGCGCTCTTTGCGCCGCAGACTGCGATTGAAGCATTGGTGATGGCGCTTGGGCTTCTTGCCTGCTGGGAGTTTGTCTCGCTTATTACGCTCAAGTATCGCGCGCAGGGCAAGAGGACCGCCTCGGTGCCCTTTCTGGTTCTTGGAATGTTAGTCATTCTAATTGGGGTTGGCCCGCTTGCCGAAATTGCGGATCTATACGGCGATACGCCGTGTGGACCATTTAGACTTGGTAATGTGATGCTCCTCTATGTGATTGCAATCGTCAAGTTCTCCGATGTCGGCGGGTTTGCGTTTGGGCTCACTTCCGCCAAGCTGATGAAGGGCGGCAACCACAAGCTCTGTCCGACGATCTCCCCGAACAAGAGCTGGGAAGGGCTCTTCGGTTCTGTCTTCGCGTCGTGCCTCGTCTCTTGCTGCTTCATGGGCGCGACCGGTTTTGGCGTTGTCAAGTCGCTTGCGTGCGGCGTAACTGCTGCGCTTGTGGGGACGGCAGGCGACCTTGTTGAGTCGAAGTTCAAGCGCTGGGTCGGCGTCAAGGACTCCTCGACGATGAAGATCACAAACGGAATGGGCGGGTTTCTCGACATGGTCGACTCGCTTCTCTTCGCGCCAGCGGTACTCTATTTCCTCATGGGGCTCGAGTTCTGAAATGACGCGTTCCCGCGAGGCATGGATTCTCTTCCTGGCGACGCGTGTCGTCGGTCTCGCGGTTGATGCCGCAGTAATCGGCTTTGCCTATCTCTGCGCGTTCGCACTAAGGTTCGATTTCCAGGAGCCGACGTCGCTCGGCGGGTGGGGAACGGTCGCGCGTCTCTACGTGACGGTTTGCGCCGTCCACCTCGCTTCGCTCCTTTTCTTTGGCTGCTATCGCCTCGCGTGGCGCAGAATACGCGGGAGCGAGCTTCCGCAATACATCGGCGCGATGATGTTCGCGTGCGGCGTTCTGACGTTGATGCGGTATTTCTTGCCGAACGTCTCGCTTTCGCACATCCGTCCGCCATATTCCGTGACTGTCATATCGTTTTTCCTCGGCACGATAGGCATCATTGGCGTCCGTGTCCTGTGGCGTGTCTATTGGACGAGCCGCGTGAGGGAAGACGAGCTTCTCGAGCGCAACGTAAAGCACTTTGACGGTTCGGCAGCACGGAAATTCCTCGCTGACAAGGTCGTGATGGTGACAGGAGCGGGCGGGTCTATTGGCTCGGAAATCGTTCGCCAGGTTGTGGCCGCAGACGCAAAAAAGATACTGATGGTCGAGCGCGGCGAAAATGCGCTTTACGAAATCGACCGCCGGATGCACGACTCGCGGTGCGTTGCTCTCATGTACGACATCAACGACCGCGGCAAGATGGAGGCGCTTTTCGCCGCCGAAAAGCCGGAAGTCGTTCTCCACGCGGCGGCATACAAGCATGTTCCGATGGTCGAAATGAACCCCGAGGAAGGGTGGCGCAACAACACCGAGGCGACGAAGCTGCTTGCGGAACTTTCTGCCGCGCACGGCGTCAAGAGGTTCGTGCTCATTTCGACAGACAAGGCCGTGAACCCTGTTTCGGTCATGGGCAAGACGAAGCTCGCCGCCGAGCAGGCAATCATGGCCATCAACTCGCCCACCTCTTTTTGCGCCGTCCGCTTTGGCAACGTCTTCGGTTCGTCGGGTTCGGTCGTCCCGCTCTTCAAGGAGCTTATCGTAAAGCGGCTCCCGATTACCGTGACGCATCCCGACATGAAGCGGTACTTTATGACGATAGAGGAGGCGGTGTCGCTCGTCCTTCAGGCGGCGTCGCGCGACGAGAAGGCGATCTATACGCTCGACATGGGTGAACCGGTGAGGATTCTCGACCTTGCAGAGGGGATGATAGAGCAGGCGGGCTATCGCCCATACGTCGACATCCCGATTGTGTTCACGGGCGTTCGCCCTGGTGAGAAACTCTTTGAGGAGCTGGACGTCTCAGAGCGTTCCTGCTATAAGACGGATATGGCGAAGATCTACATTACAAAGGGTGTTTGACGCCGAGTTTGGGGGATTTTGAGGGGGAAATGATGCATCCTAAGTTCAAAAACGAATACAATCTGCCGGGGCGCGAGCTTCTGCCGCACCGCGAGCCGTTCCTTTTTCTCGACCGCCTTATTTCGGCCGACGAGACTGGCTGCCTTGGCGAATATACGTTCACTGAGGAGAAAAACGACTTTTTCAAAGGTCATTTCCCGAGCACGCCGGTTGTGCCCGGCGTGGTTCTCGTTGAGTCGATGTGCCAGTGCGCAGGTGCGGGGATAGTCGCCCAGAACGTGATGGGGGGCATGGACCGCGACAGGAAGAACCGCTTTGTTCTCGCGTCAGTTTCGTCCGCCAGGTTCCGCCGCCCCGTCGTCCCAGGCGACACTTTCACGATCGTGGCCGAGAATGTAAAGGCGCGTTCGCGCATAAGGACTTTTGCCGTCAAGGGATATGTCCGCGACGAAATTGCCGCGGAATGCGAGATAACGTGCCTTCTCGACACGCGGCCTGCCGTGTGATTTGATGGAAAGGGACGACGGCATGGACGAGAGGTTTACAAGAAGGGGCTTCATAGTTGCCGGCGGCGCATTGGCCGCGGGAAGCGCATTTGCCGAAGGCGAGGGCGCCGCGTCCACGAACGCGCCTGTCCCTACGCCAAAACCTATGCTGCCCGACGATCCGATTCTCGGCACGGGGGATGTGCCGCTCATGGTCGGCGCTCCGTGCCTTCAGGCGCCAGGCGAGACGACTATGGGGGTGTCGTGGGCGGTGTCGGGGCTCTCGAAGGGCGTTGTCGAGTATGCGGACAATCCCGACTTCCGAGATGCGAAGACGGCGAAAGGCGGTGGCTACGGGCTTGTTCCGATCGACGTGTCTGCCTTGCAGGTGCGCTTGACGGGGTTGAAGCCGGCGACGAAATACTGGTACAGGACGGTGACGACGCCGTTTACCGACTACAAGAACATCTACGAGGCGAAGCTCGGCGAGCCAATCGTCTCGCCCGTCCATTCGTTCACGACGCTTGGGGTTGGCGCGGCGGCCCGCTTTTGCATGATCAACGACACGCATGCGCAGTGGGAGCCGTTCCAGATGATCGTTCGCAAGCTAAAGGAGCTCATGCCGTCGGCAGTGGTGTGGAACGGCGACGCGACCAACACGACGCAGAAGAAGTCCACGGCGGTCGGGATATTTCTCGATCCGCCGGTCGAAGACGGCGACTGGGCGGCAGACATCCCCGTTTTCTTCGAGAGCGGCAACCACGACTTCCGCGGCAGCTGGATTTCGAAGAAGGAGGAGGTCATTCTGCCGCGCGACCCGTCCGAGCGCCGCGGCGACCAATGGGACCTCAAATGGAACTTCGCCGTGCGGCTCGGCGAGATGGCGCTGGTCGGCCTCGATACGGGCGAGGACAAGCCGGACGCGCACCCGAAATGGTTCGGGCTTGCCAACTTCGAGGCGTACCGCCGTGCGCAGGCGAAATGGCTGGAGGAGCAGTTTGCGCGTCCTGAAATCGCCTCAGCCAAGTTCAAGGTCGTCTTCTGCCACATCCCGCTTTTTGCGGAAGAGGGCAGTGCGGCGTATCCGCACGACGGCGTCAAGATAGACCCGGACGACTATGCCCACTGGTCGCGCGAGTGCGGAGAGCTCTGGGGGCCCATCATAACGCGCTCCGGCGTGCAGCTTGTCGTTTGCGGACACCAGCATCGCTTTCGGTTCGACGAGCCGACGGCCGAGCGCCCGTGGGCACAGGTCGTAGGCGGGGGGCCGGAGCTTGGCGTGGCGGACGGCAATCCGGACGAAAGCAAGTTTCCGACGGTTGTAGAGGGCAAGGTCGAGGAAGGACGGCTGAGACTCGTGGTGCACGACGTCTTCAATGGTCGAATCGTCCTCGACAGGATCATCAACGCCTAAGCAGTCTGGCAGACGGCCATGTTAGACACGGCAAAGTCCTTCACAATCAAGGCGAGATTTGGTATATTAATCCTCACGTTCTGATTTCACAACTAAAGGAACAAAGCAAAATGGCAAAGAAGATAATGGTCGACGGCAACACAGCCGCGGCTCAAATCGCCTTCGCGTGCTCTGAAGTGGCCGCGATCTATCC
>CADCGZ010000055.1 GCA_902801025.1 uncultured bacterium
GTCCTCTCCGCCGCCCTTCCAGCTCCACGGAGAGTTCTGGCAGTAGAGGCACTTCATCGTGCAGCGCGAGAAGAAGACGCAGCCGGAACCACCGCCCTCAACAAGCGGCGGCTCCTCTCCAAAGTGCGGCCCCCAACGAAAGACGCGCGGCACATCTGCCGCGCCGCACCAGCCGCGAACGCCGCCCGGCGCGAACCTTCCGACGGCGCACCGCCTCGGGCAAAGCTCGCAAACGCCGAAGGGCATACGGCTCGTCAGAGCGGCTCCACGGTCATCGTGAGGTTGTCCTGCCCGACGACCTTGACATCGACACCTGCGGCGATTGGCGCAGAGGCGATTGCCGTCCACTCCGCGTCACCGATCATCACACGGCCGGTCTTCGGCGGCGCGATTTCCGCAGTCACCTGGCCAGTGCGCCCGACTGCCGACTTGTCGAGGTCAATGGAAGAACGCTCGACCGAGCCAGAGAATATCTTCGTGAGGACGCGGCGAAGGACGGCGAGATAAAGTATCGTGAAAGCCGAGAACGCGGCAAGCTGCCAGGTCAACGTGAACGATTCGCCAAGCGCGAACCTGATAAGCCCGACCGTCGCGGCGGAAAGCCCGAAGAAGAAAATTACGAACCCGGGGAGCAAAAGCTCCGCAAGCATCAGGAACGCACCGACATAAAGCCAAAGCCATGCACAACTTGTCATTTTACTGCCTCCCTTATGTCGCTGACGACTGGCGGCGGCGGTGGCGGCGGCTCGTCGGGAGCCGAAGCCGCAGGCGCGGCGACTGGCGGCGCAGGGGGCTCCTCGCGCGGCGGCTTCACAGGCGCGGCAACTGGCGCGGACGCGACAGGCGCAGCAGCAGGTGCGGCGGGCGCAACTGCGACCTCTGCGGAGAGCTTGCCCGTGGCCTTTAGCTCGCGTACTGCTTTCATCAGTTCCTCGACAGTCGCTGTCGTCGCGATGCGCGACGCGCGGATAAGCGTCATCTCGATAAGAGTCCTTACGCTGAGCACATAGCGCAGCTTGTCCTCTGCGTCCGCAAGCTGGTCGCAGATGCGGAAAAGACGCCCGGGGTCGACGGCCTGCGCCTGTGCTGCGAGAACCTTGATCTGGTCGGGCGTCGCCTCAAGAGACTTCGCATTCGGCCCAAGCGCCTGCACAACGACGAGGTTCCTGAAATGCCGCAGTAGCTCGCCCGTGAGACGGCGCATGTTCTTGCCCGCGGAATCGAACGCCTCGATTGAAGAGAGTATCGCGCCGACATCGCCCTTCAATATCGCACCGGCAAGTCCTTCGAGCGCCGAGCGGCTGACGAGCCCGAAGACGCCGAGCGCGTCTTCCTCGGTCACCTTCTCGCCCTTGAACGAGACGAGCTGGTCGAGCGATGAGAGCGCGTCACGCATACCGCCCTCGGCGCCGCGCGCAATTGCGAGAAGCGCATCGTCTTCGGCGTCGATTTTCTCGAGTTCGCAGACATGGCGGAGACGCGAGACTATGTCGTTCGTCTGGATGCGCCGCAAGTCGAAGCGCTGGCAGCGCGAGACGATCGTCGCGAGAACCTTGTCGCCCTCGGTCGTCGCGAAGATGAAGCGGACATGCGGCGGCGGCTCCTCGAGCGTCTTCAAAAGCGCGTTCCAAGCCGCAGTCGAAAGCATGTGGCACTCGTCGATGATGAAGATCTTGAACTTTGACGAGACCGGCTTGAACTGGACCGACTCGATTATCGGCCTCACGTCCTCGACCTTGTTGTGCGACGCGGCGTCAAGTTCCACGACATCCAGCGAGCGGCCAGCCGCGATTTCCTCGCAGTTGACGCACTTCCCGCACGGCTCGACGCCGTTTGGCGAAGTACAGTTGAGCGCCTTTGCGAAGATGCGGCTCGTCGTCGTCTTGCCGATGCCGCGAGGGCCGATGAAAAGGTATGCGTTCGCGATGCGGTTCGCCTCGATCGCGTGACGAAGGGTCCTGACCACATGCTCCTGGCCGACGACATCGTCGAACGTCATCGGACGGTACTTTAGCGGCAGGGGTATGTGCTGTTGTTCTGACATCAACAGTATTATACCATATCTATTCAAAGTGGTGGACGCCAACATCCCGACACTTGTTAACTAGGCAACGTGGCAACTATTCAACTTGGCAACTAACTACCTCCACCTTGCATTCCTTTCAGTTGCCAAGTTAACGAGTTTGCAAGTTGACAAGTTGACAAATGTCTACTGCTGGACGAGGAAGTATCTGCCGTATTTGAGGCAGACATCCACCACAAAATCGAATTGACCTATTACTAAGCCTCAATTGATAGTGCCGTCCGCAAACCAAACATGCTCGGAACCGTATTGACGTGGCGGCCAGAAGCGGATTGGAGCAGGGCATTCAAGGTTGATTATGAAGATGCGCGACGGGGAGCCTTCTGGCTTGCTCTCACGCTCAAGACAGATTCCATAGCATTCGCCGGAACCATCCATCGGGGAAACGACCAGCTGACTCCAGCATTCTGGTTCGGAAATACGGCATACTGGAATCACTGCTCTGAGAAAGCTGTCTCGCATGGCAACACTCTCAAATTCGAGCACAACAGCGCCAATCCCTTGGAACAGAACTCAGGCGCGACATTCTGCATCTTCGCCGAATCTTTCAGAAACTTTCTATGCAATCCATTGCGCTTGAATTGCCAAGAACTGTCTTCTATTAAACATAATGATATCCTACCACTGCTCGCTCCTTTCTCTTTGTCCGCCTCCGCGCGTTGCGCTTCGGCGCGACAGCCTTCCCCTTCGGGTTCGGCTCGCCGAGCCGAAGCTCAGCTCCGCTGAGCGAAGGCTGGTGGACGATGAGGGACTCGAACCCCCGACCTTGACCGTGTAAAGGTCCTGCTCTAACCAACTGAGCTAATCGTCCGGAAAATCATGAATCGTAGAACGTTCCGCCTTGTGTGTCGATGCGCTTCGTCATCTCGTACTCGTAGCGGGCATTCGTCTTCAAAATCTCTACATATCGCGCCGCCTCCCACTTTGCCATCGGGAGGTCGTGCAGAAGATAGTTGCCGCAGTTGACGGCCGTCGCGCCGGGAACCTCGCCCTCGTAGTCGCGCAGATGTTCGAATGCGCGCAGGAGAAGCGGCTGCAGCTCCTGCGGCTTCGGCCGACCCTTGACGATAAGGTAGCTGCCGGTCAAGCATCCCATCGGCCCCCAGTAGACGATCCTGTCCTTCCACTCCGCGTCGCTCCTCAGGAACGTCGCGACGATGTGCTCGATCGTGTGCATCGCGTTCGGGTGGATCGCCGGCTCCTTGTTGGGGATCTTCATCCGGATGTCGAACGTCGTCGCGAAGTCGCCGCCAATCTCGTCCACGCGGGATTCGTAGATCCCGGGGACGATCTTCGTGTGGTCAACTTGAAACGACGCTATGAGATTCATGGTGCTTGGTGCCTTCGCGCCTGCGGCGCTGGTGCTTGGTGCCTGTTTAGTCCTTCTTGACCTTGATGACGCGCTTTGCCTTGCCCTCGTTGCGCGGCAGGGCACCGATCGGGAAGACGTCGCCCTTCGGGAGGAAGCCTAGGCGCTCTCTTAAGTGTTTCGCAACCGTGTGGCCGGTGACGCCAGGCTCCGCCTCGACGTTGATCGTGACGTCCGTCATGCCGTGGCGCTCTTCGAGGATGATCTGGAACTCGTCTGCGACGCCGGGGATTTCCTTCAGCGCCTGCTCGACCTGACGTGGATAGAAGTTGACGCCCTTCACGATGAGCATGTCGTCGGTGCGGCCAGTGATGCGGTCGATCCTAAGCGACGTCCTTCCGCACTCGCACTTCTCGCGCGAGAGAATGCGCGTGATGTCGTGCGTCCTGTAGCGGATGATCGGCATCGCCTCGCGCGTCAGCGACGTGAAGACGATCTCGCCGTATTCGCCGTCGGGAACAAGCTCGCCAGTCGCCGGGTCGATGATCTCGGTGATGTACTGGTCTTCGAATACGTGAAGTCCGCAGTGGCACTTGCAGTCCTGGCCCGTCGTGCCGACGCCGCCGGTTTCGGTCATGCCGTAGATGTCGAAGCACTCGATGCCGAGGCGCTTCTCGATGCGGCGGCGCGTCTCGTCGGAGAACGTCTCCGAGCCGAAGATGCCGACCTTGAGGTAGGGGAGGTCGCGCTCGCCCTCTGGGCACTCGTCAAGTTTCTCGATAAGACGCGGGACATACGAAACGACGGACGCAAAGCCCTTCGACTTGAAGTCCTTCATCAGCTTGATCTGGCGCTCGGTGTTGCCGGAAGACGCAGGAACGGTGAAGAGCCCCGCCTTCCTGGCGCCGTGGTAGAAGCCGAAGCCGCCGTTGAAGAGGCCGAACGTCGGAATGATCTGGAACGCGTCGCCCTTCTCAAGCCCAGCCATCGCGTAGCAGCGTGCCATGCACTCTGCCCACTGGAGGAGGTCGTTCTTCGTGTACGCCATGACGACGGGCGTGCCGGTCGAGCCGGAAGACATGTGGAACTCGAGAAGCTCTTTCCTGTCCACGCAGTTCATCTTGAGCGGATAGGCGTCGCGGAAATCGTCCTTCGTGAAGAAGGGAAGCTTCGAAAGGTCGTCGAGCGACTTCACGTCCTCGGGCGAGCCAAGGCCGCCCTTTTTAAGCCGCTCGCGGTAGAACTCGTTGCCCCACACGCGGGTCAGCGACTTCTTCAATCCCTCAAACTGCACCTTCGCGTATTCGTCGCGCGACAGCGTTTCCTTCTCGCGGTTCCACATCGACATGTCAGACCTCCGTTGCGGCGCGGCCGAGGGCGAACGCCTTCTTGTTGACTTCGAGGAGCTTCGAGAACCATGTTCATCGTGCGCGCGTTACCAGCGCCCTCGGTCGCGATTTTCATCGCGTCGATTAGGACGAGCTTCTTGAAAGACTTCTTCACGCGGCCGTCGAGATCCTCCGGGTTCTTCTGCTGACCCGACGAGACGGTGACTGGAACGAGGTAGAGGTCGTTTACGAGCGCCGTGCCGCCCTTTGCGAGGATCCCGGAGTTCCTGAGCGCCTCGACCTTGTCGAACGAGACGAGGATGTCGGCCGTCCCCTCCTGAATGATCGGCGAGGCGACGGAAGAGCCGAAGCGCACCTGGCTCGTCACCGAGCCGCCGCGCTGGGCCATGCCGTGGATTTCGGACTTCTTGACGTCGAGTCCTGCGAGCGCGGCAGTCTTTGCGAGAATGTCGGCAGTGAGGATGATTCCCTGACCGCCGACGCCGACGAGCGAGACGTTTACCGTCTTCACGGCATCTGCTCCTCGACAACGCGTTCGACCGTAATCTCGGGGTCGATTTCCTGGAGCCCCGCCTCGATGCCCTGCTTGAGGGTCATCATCGCGAACGGGCAGCTGCCGCAGTGGCCGACGAGCCTGAGGTAGACGACCTTGCCCTCGATCTTGACGAGTTCGAGGTCGCCGCCATCGGCTTGCAGCCCGACGCGCAGCTCGTCCAACTTTGCCTTGATTTGCTCTTCCATCATTCCTCTCCTTGAAATTTCCTAGTATTATACCAAATTTTCCCTTAGTGCGGGTTTGCACGACATCGTGCGCTCAGGGTCGCCGGGGAATGAAGCTTACTGATACTCTTGTGACGGCATGGCGGAGTGTGGTATAATTCTTGAGCCATGAACACAAAGACACTTACGGCCGCCTTCGCGGCATTGGCGATGATCGTTCCCTCCGGGGCGAGAGCCGCGTTTGCACCGGAAAACACGAACACGGTCACGTTCGTCGGGCGCACGCTCGACTACTACCACCACGGCAGCGATCCGGCGTGGGGCGCCAAGAACCCCGCCCAGGAAGACGCCTTCGCCGTCCTGTACCCGAAGGACGGCGCACGCGAGAACGCGCCGCTCTACGTCGTGCTGCATTCCGCCGGCCACTCGCTCCAGACATGCCTCGACTGCCTCCCGAAGCGCCACAACCACGACATCTACACGCCGCCGGACGACTTCTACGCGCTCTATGTCGACTGCCGCGCCAACTCCAAGACGGACTGGTGGTGGGGACAGTCGGGCAAAGGGCTCGAGGAGACTCCAGTCGAGAAGCGCATCCTCGCAACAGTGAAGTGGACGGTCGGGAAATACGGAATCGACCCGAACCGCGTCTACCTCGTTGGCAATTCCATGGGCGGCTCCGGCACGCTGGGCATCGGGCTTCGCCATGGCGACGTATTCGCGGCGCTCAAGGCGAATGTCCCGGCAGGCGTCATCCATGTCTCGAACCGCCTGGGCTTCGTCGGTGCACCGACGAACGAAGTCGAGCGGGCTGCGTTCGACAAGGCCATCGCCTCGATTCCCGATCCGCCCGTGCTCGTCGACTATTCCGCGCCGAACGACCAGTGGAGCAAGGGCCACGAGACGTTTTACGCCGACATGGCGAAGCGCCGCTATGCCATACTTGGGTTCTGGGGCAATTTCGGCCACGAGAACGTGGACGTCGCGATTGCGCGGCGCAACGACATCATCCACGCCTTCGCGTGGACAAACCTCGTGCGGAACGCGGCGTATCCGGTCTTCACCGGCGCGAGCTGCGATTCCGCGATCGACTTCAAGTTCGGCGCCGGAGGGACGAAAGAGCCGGGTCAAGTCAACGGGTTCTTCCGTTGGCGCAATGTCTCCGACGCTCCCGACGCCGTGGCGCTCGAGCTTCGGCTTGTGACAGCCGAAGAACTAAAGTCGAAGTTCTTTACGCCTCCGACGACGGCAACGGCCGACGTCGCGATTCGCCGTTTGCAGAACTTCACTGTCCTGCCAGGCGACAAGGTGAAGTGGACGTTCGGAGACCAGAAAGGCGAGGCGACCGTTGGCGCAGACGGGCTGCTTGCCGTCGGGAAGCTGACAATCTCCGCCGAGCCCGCCGTGCTGACGGTGACGAAACCATAGATTGAGGTGCAGAGGGCAGCCCCTATTGAAACCGAAAACGGCTACGCCACCTTGCGCTTGGCGAAGCGGCCCTTGGAAAGCGCAGCGCCGACAAGAAGAAGAACAAGCCCGGGAACGAGGAAAATCTGGTAACGCTCGCCAAGCCGCGACTCCTCCTCATTCTGCTCCATCAGCGCAATCTGGCGTAGGCGCCGGCGGTAGATTGCGCCAAGCGTCGTCTCCGCAGTGCCGGCAGTGGCAAGCGGAACATACGCCCCTTTCGATGCCTCGGCAATCGCCTTGAGCGCCGTCTCCTCGAGCTTGACCGTCACGGGCTTCCCGTCGAACTTCTGAACGCCGCGCCCATCCTCTGCCGGAATCGTCGCTCCGCGCTTCGGGTCGCCAATGCCTACGGTGAAAATCGGAATTCCGCGCTTTCTCGCCGCCTCGGCGTTCTTAAGCGCCTCGCCGCGAAGGTCGCCGCCGTCGGAAATCAGGATGATCGCGTTGTGGTCGTCTGCAGCGGGATCAAGCGCGCTAAGCGCTGCGCGGATTGCGCTGCCAAGGTCCGTCTCGCCGCGCGGCGCGGACTCGGGGCTCATACGCTCAAGAGCGCTCCTGAGATACCCGTGGTCTGTCGTGAGCGGACACACCACGACGCCGGTGCGGCGAAACGCGACGAGTGCGCAGCGGTCGCCAGCAAGCGAGTCGATAAGATCCGCGACGTCGGCCTTGGCGCGCTCGAGACGGTTTGGTCGGACATCCTCGGCAAGCATCGAGCGCGATACGTCAATCGCTATGACGACGTTGCGCGCGCGCGTCACAGTTTTTTCCATCGACTTGCCCCACTGCGGCCGCGCCGCAGCGAAGAGCGCGAGAAAAAGACCCACCACGATGCACGCCGTCTGAAGCCCCGAAACCGAGGATTTCGGCACGTTCAACGTGAGTCGCGCGAGCGCCTTCTCGCGACGCGCCTTGAGAAACGACCACCAGAGCCCCGCGACCGGCACAAGGAGCGAAAGAACGAGGAATATCGGATTTGCGAATCTCACTTGTCCTTCTTCCCTTCCCCATGCCAGGGAATGAACTCTGGAACCGTGTCGATGCCGGCGGCGATGCGCTGGCGAACTGCCTCGTAGACGAGAATCGTCGCGGCGGCGGAGACGTTTAACGAATCAGCCGTCCCGAGCATCGGAATCCTTACCCTGAGCTCCGCGCCGTCCATCCACTTGGCCGTAAGTCCATATTGCTCGGCGCCAAGCGCAATCGCAACGTTGCCAGTCAAGTCGACTTCGAAATGGAGCTTCTCGGCATGCGGCGTCGCGGCAAGGATCTTGAAGCCGCGCTCCTTCAGCCACGCAAGCGCCTCGTCCGAAGTCGCCTCGACTATCGGCACGGTGAACATCGTCCCCGTAGAGGCGCGTACGACGTTCGGGTTGTGGATGTCAGTCGTGCGGTCGCAGACAATCACCGCCGCGACTTTCGCAGCGTCTGCCGAGCGGAGGATAGTCCCGAGGTTGCCCGGCTTCTCGATTGCCTCGGTGACTATCACAAGCGCATTCTCGGGGAGCTTCAGGTCTGCGAGCTTTATCGAGACATGCGGACCCACCATGAGAAGCCCGTCGGGGCGCTCCTTGTAGGCGATCTTCGAGAAGCACGTCTTGGAGCAGGTGTAGACCTCTGCGCCGAGCCGCGCGCAATCCTCGACCAGCGTCGGCTCGTTCTCGTTCTTGAGATAGAACTCAGGGCAGTGGAAGATCGCGCGGGGACGGTAGCCGTTGTCGAGCGCGCGGCGGCACTCGCGGTAGCCCTCGACAATCATCTCGCCAGACTCCTCGCGCGTCGAGCAGCTACGCAGCTTCACGACGTACTTGAGCTTTGGATTGGATGGCGAGGTGATTTCCATGAATTACTTCGTTTCAAAGGGGCCGAGCGGGAGCGACGCCTCGTTGTAGAGCGTGCCGGCCGTGCGGGCCTTGCCCATGTAGCGGGCCTTCACCGGCTCTGGGACGGCCTCGCTCGAGAGGACGATCTCGGGCGTGTCGATGTAGTCCGTGTCGACTTCGGCGCCGCCCTGCCCCTTGCCCTTCCTGTAGTTCTCGACCTTCGCCGGCTGCCACTTCCCGTCGGCTCCCGCAAGCTCGAACGCTGGATTGCGCGAGCGGTCCGGCGCGTAGACATACCAGTCCTTCACGTTGTCGAACGAAAGCGTCGCCTTGCCGCCTTCAAACGACGCCGACTTGAGCACCGGCGAGTCGTCTTCGGGAATCGCAAAGCCGTAGTCGCGCTTGAGCGCGTGGACGGCGAGCCGCTTCGCGACGATCTCCTTGTCGTTCGGGTGGATGTCGTCGAAGTTGCCGACGTCGGCCGTCACGGCGAGAGCCGCGTTCTTCTCCTCTGCGCAGAACTGCGTCTGGGCCATGCAGATGCCGAGCCAGTTCTGGTTCCACGGCGCGAGCTGGACGACGTAGAGCTTGAGGTCGGGGTTTTCGAAGTCGCGGCTCCAGCCGTTATAGAGCGCATGAAGCTTCGCGCAGTAAAGCTGCGATTCGCCGCTGTTGTGACAGCCCTGATACCAGATGAAGCCGCGCATCGCCATCGGTGCGTATGCGGCGGCCATTCCGTTGTAGAGAACCGTAGGCTGCTGGTGCGCTCCACCAATCGGACCCTTCTTGTCGGCTTTGGCTTTCCAGTCCGCCTTCACGGGATACTCCGCCGCAGCCTTGATGGACTCGTCGCAGCCGTCGTAACCGCTCCTCGGCGTCCATGCGTCGATGTTCGTCCCGCCCCAGCTCGCGTCGAGGATGCCGATCGGAACGTCGAGCGCAAGATAAAGTTCGCGCGCGTAGTAAAACGCGACTGCGGAGAGTTCCGTGCCGCGCTTTCCGTCCTCGCGATGGAAAAGCTGAAGACTCTCCGGCGTGAACTTGCACCACTTCGCCTGAAGATCCTTGGGCTCCACGGACCACGCTTTCGAGCTTTTTACGTAGCGGATGTTCGGAAGGTAGGTCGCCGTCGTCATAAGCCCGCCCTTCATGTCGCGGTAGCGCGTGTTGCCGCCCCAGATCGGGCACTCCATGTTGCTCTGGCCGGACGCAAACCACACCTCGCCGACAAGAATGTCCTTCACCTCTACCGTCTCGTTGACGGAGTCAAAGAAGAGCCCCGGCGTAAACTCGCTAACCTTCATAGTGCGGCTTTCCTTCGACGCCTCCATCGGATCGAGATCGACCTCCCAATGATCGCCCTGCAGAACTTCACATGTCTTCACCTGCCCTGCAAACTCAACGCGGATATTGCGAACTTCCCCGTCAGCCGGCGGCGTAACCTTGCCCCAGACGGGAACTTTCATCCCACGCTGCAAAACTGCGCCGTCAGTAAACGGAGCGCCCATCTTGATTTCCGCGAAAAGCGGCAACGCGGCGATTGCCGCGACAAACGCTATGTATGTCTTCTTCATTGTCACATTACTCCTTGGCTTTCACTTTTCGTTTTACACTTTAAACTTTACACTCTCAATGGTGGCGCCCGCAGCCGCAGTCGTGGCCATGCCCGTGGTCGTGCCCGCAGCTGCACTCGTGCTTGACGTCCTTGTATTCGATCGTCGCCTTCTCGCGAAGCTCCGCGACGTATGCGTCCATCGCCTTGCCGCGTGCCTCGTGCCTGAGGAGATCCTTGATCTGGTCGTGGACATCGACAATCGTCTGCTGCCCGCCGCCCTTTTCGTCGGCCTTGTAGATGATGTGATAGCCGAACTCGGTCGTGACGATGCCCGAGACTTCGCCCTTCTTCATCTCGAAAGCGGCCTTGTCAAACTCCGGCACCATCATGCCGCGCCCGAACCAGCCGAGCGAGCCACCCTGTGCGCCGGACGGGCAGTCGGAGTGCTTCTTCGCCTCTTCAGCGAAGTCCGCCTTGTCGTTGACGATGCGCTCGCGTATTTCCTTGATCTTGTCGAGAGCGGCGTCGTTTGAGCCCTTGACGAGAATGTGCTGGCAGAGGACCTGATGCGGCTCGACGTATTCGGCCTTGTGCGCCTCGTAAAACGCCGTCACCTCGTCCTCGGTCGGGTCCGCGACATGCGCACACGCCTGGTTGACGAGCATGTTGACGCGCGCGCCCTTCTCAAGCTCTTTGCGGAAATCGGCTTCCGAGATTCCCTGCGCGGCAAGCGCCTTCTTGTAGTTCTCCTCGCCGCCGACCTGCTGGACGACTCGCGCGACTTCGGCGTCGATGTCCTTCTCGGTCACGGGGATGTCGAGCCGCTGCGCCTGGTCGAGAAGCAGCTTTGCGCCAATCGCCTGGTCGAGGGCCTTGGCCTCGAGCTTCGGGAGGTTCTGCCTGATTTCGGCCATCGTCATGCCGTGGCCCATATAGAATCGGACGAGCCGGTCGAGCTCAAAGTTCACCGCTTCCGCCGATATTTCCTGTCCGTTTACGACTGCTGTTTTCATTAGGTTGTATTATCGCATATTTCTACGCCGCCCGCAATGGCTCTTGTCAGGGGCCTTACCAACTGAAGTCCTTCGTGCCGCCGTCGCGTGTGCGAAGCCCCTTCACAGAGCCGTGTGGCCAGCTGGAGGGAATCGCCCTCTCAAGCAGAATCTCGCACACGGCACCCACCATGCCGAGGTTGCCGTCGATCTGGAACGGGGGGTGCGTCGCAAACATGTTGTCGAGCGTGTTGTAGCGGAGAAGCGAGTCGAGCATCTCGCCCGCCTTGTCGCCTTCCCCGAGCCGCGCCCAGAGAGCGGCACGCCACGGCCAGGTCCAACTGCGGCGCGAGTCGCCCGTGAGCGTGCGGCCGTCAAGCGCGACCTTCGCCGCCTCGGCGAGCTCGGGCGTAGCTTTCGGCGAAATCGTGGAGCCGGGATACACGGCGTAGAGGTGGCTCGTGTGGCGATGCTGGTCGCCCTTCTTGTCGCGGTCGGTCTCCCATTCCTGGAGCTGGCCCCAGCTGCCGATCTTGTCCTTGAGGAGCTTCGGCTCGATGCGCGCGACCTCCTTTACGAACGCGTCGTTGATCTTGAGCTCTTTCGCTGCTGCGAGAATCGAGCGGAAAAGCTCGCGCATGATCTGCTGATCGTGCGCGATTCCGTCTTCGCGCGGACCGTGCTCGGGGCTCCAGCCGTCCTTCACGACGACCGTGCCGTCGGGACGCTCCTTGAGCTGCGTCGAGATCATGAACTCCGCCGCGCCCTTCATAAGAGGCCAGCAGACTTCCTTGAGATACTTCCTGTCTCGCGTAAAGAGCCAGTGGTCATAGCACTGCGCCGCGAGCCACGGCGCTCCGGCGAAGTTCCAGCGCCAGCCGCCGCCGCCAACGGCGTTCGCGCTCGTGCGGTACGCGTAGCCCTTCGAGTTCGGGAACGCCGCGCGAGTGCCCGCCTCCGCGACGGGGAGGGAGTTCATCATCCAGTCGGAAAGCGGCGTGAAGCAGTCGGAGAGGTTTGCGGAATCCGCGCCCCAGTAGTTCATCTGGATGTTGATGTTCGTATGGTAGTCGCAGTGCCACGGCGGGTTGTTGGAGTTGTTCCATATCCCCGGTCCTTGCCGCCTTTCTTTACACGCGCGAGCCGCTCACGTGTCGGAATGGTCATGTCGCCCTTCCCGAGGTCAAGCGTCATGCGGTCATAGTATTTCCTGTAGTCCGCAACATGGCGGGCGAGAATCTTGTCGAACCACTCCCGCTTTACCGAAGAAAAGAGCGTCTTTCCCGTTGCCGCCTTAAGCACGACGACCGACTGGAGCTTGGAACCGAGCGCCATGAACTCGGCACGAGCAGCATACTCGAGACCATTTGCAAGCCGCCCCGACAACTGCACGGGATTACCATTCAGCGAAGACGTCTCCTTCGGTTCTCCATGCGCACCATTGATTGAGATGCTCTGTTCGATGGCTCCTGGCTTTTCGCCTGGGTCCATGTATGTCTCGATGAATACCGCATCGGCAGGGGCGCTTACGAATATCCTGCGACGAATGGCAATGCTTCCGACCTTGAACCTGTCGGAATACGTAGCCGTGGAGAGGTTGAGTTCGCGGCGGTACTCCTTTACCTCGCCTTCGGGAAGGCCTGGGAGCTCGATCTCAAGCTCGCCAAAGTTCTGGTAGGCGCCCATCGTGTTGTAGTTCGCATCGGCGCGGTCGTCGCCAACGTCCTTCGTCAGGTTCTTGTCTCCTGTCCAAAGGGAGTCGACGTTGAACTGGATGCGGAGCTTCCTCGCACCGCCGTCGACCATGCAGCCGAGACGGCCGTTGCCGAGGGGATACCATGAATTCTCCCACTTGTCGCCAGGACGGTCGTCCCAGATCACATCGTCCGCAAACGCCACCGCCGAGCAGCAGCACGCCAAAATCAATGCCAGTGTCTTTTTCATGCCGCCTATTATACCAAAACGGCGCAATGCCTACACGGCAATGAAAGATTCGCACTGGTCAAGCCGCAAGGGCTTCACTCAGAAAAGACGCGTCACTTCCTGGTCTATGGCTGCAACGTCGCAGACGCGCGTCTGCGCGACGGGCAGCTTATCAAGCTCGGCGACGGACGGCGGCGGATCGACGAGGACATCTTCGCCGTAGGCCCTGAGGCACGTCTCGGGGAACTTGTAGGGCGTAGCCGTCGCCGCAACGACGCAGGGAACGCCGTCCCGGGGAAGCCCGAGCTTCTTGGCGACGCAAGTCGCAACGGCGGTATGCGGGTCTACGAGATAATCGGCGGCCTCGCGCATGCGGCGCATCTCGGCCTCGGTCTCCTCGGGCGTCGCGACTCCGCCCTCGAAATCCGCGAAAAGGCGCTCCTTCGCGCTCGCCGAAAGCTCATACCGTCCCTTCTCGGCAAGATCCTTCATCATGCGCGTCGTCTCGGCGCAAGCGCGTTCGATATCGCCGTCAAGACCGCCTGAAATCATCCAGAGAAGACGCTCGACGTTCGAAGACTTCCTGATGTCCATCGAAGGAGAATTGGTGACGGTGAAGTTCGGGCCTGGGTCATAGACGCCAGTCTTCACAAAGCGCGCAAGGACGTCGTTCACGTTGGACGCGACGATGAACTTGCGAATCGGACTTCCGAGAAGCTTCGCATAGTACGCCGCGAGGATATTGCCGAAGTTGCCCGAAGGAACAACCACATCAAATGACCGGCTCGTGGTTGTCTGCCCGTCGTCGCCTGTCGGCTGTCGCATGTCGCCGGCAAACCTCCCGACTGTCGACTGTCGACTGCCGACCGCCAGCTTCGCCCCAGCAAGAACATAGTAGGCGATCTGCGGGACGAGGCGACCCGTGTTGATCGAGTTTGCGCTCGAGAGAGTGATGCCGTGCTTCGCGGCCTCGGCGCGGATCGCGGGGTCGGCGAAGATGCGCTTCACCGCCGCCTGCGCGTCGTCGAAGTTGCCGCGGATGCCGACGGCGTGGACGTTGGGCTCGCCGGGCGTCGTCATCTGGAGACGCTGGATGCGCGAAGTTCCCGTCGCGGGATAGAAGACGATAATCTCGGTGCCGTCAACGCCGGCGAAGCCCTGCATCGCGGCAGAACCGGTGTCACCGCTCGTCGCCGTGAGAACGAGGACGCGACGACCGCCAGCGGCGTGGCGCATGAAGACGGGGAGCATCGAAAGCGCGACGTCTTTGAAAGCGCCAGTCTTGCCGTGGAAAAGCTCGAGCATGTGAAACCCGTCCTTCTCAACGAGAGGAACGGGGTCTTCGGCCGGGAAGCGGGAGAGAAGTCGGTCTATCGCGGCCTTGCGGACTTCTTCGGGGAAATCGCCGAAGAGACGAGACAAGACAAAATCCTCGGCCTTGGCCAAGGTCAGGTTAGGGTCATTTAGAGTCGTACTACTACCAGACCCCAAGCCGATGCTATTTGACGCTAAACTGACGCTATCTGACCCTAAGCCGACACTACCAGACTCTATCACCGGCACATAAAGACCGCCGTCGGGCGCAAGGCCCTGAAAAACCGTTTCAGGCGCGGTTGCCTCTATTCCCATTCTCGTCGAAACATATTTCATTTTCCAACTCCTTACCACTGACCCCTAACTACTGACTCCTGACCCCTAATCCCTACCTCCAGCTCCAACTCTGAACTCCAACTACTGACTCCTAACCCCTATGCACTGACTCCTGACTCCTAACTCCTGACCCCTGACCCCTAATTAAACATAAACTCCACAACGTCCCCATCCTGCATCTCGTACTCCTTGCCCTCGGGGCGAAGCGCACCCGCCTCGCGAGCGCCCTTTTCGCCACCGTACTTGATGTAGTCGTCAAACGCAACTACCTGAGCCCTGATAAAGCCCTTCTCGAAATCGGTGTGAATGACTCCGGCACACTTAGGCGCCTTCCAGCCGCGGCGGAAAGTCCACGCGCGAACTTCCTTTGGCCCTGCAGTGAGGAAGCTCGCCAAGCCAAGCGTATGATATGCAAGCTTGATCGTGCGGTCAAGCGAACTTTCCGTTAGCCCATAGCTCTCAAGAAATTCCTTCGCCTCAGCGTCAGAAAGCCCCGCGAGGTCTGCCTCCATCTGTGCGCACACGACGACACACTCCGCGCCCTCCTTCGCGGCGTACGCCCTAAGCGCTTCCACATGCGCGTTGCCCTCGCCCGTCACGTTGTCGTCAGCGACGTTCGCGCAGTAGATGACCTTCTTATCGGTGAGGAAATGGAGTTCCTTCAGGACGTCGAGAATCGCGTCGCCTTCCTTCCTCGGGAACGAACGGACAGACTTTCCTTCCTCGAGATGCTTCAAAAGCGCCGCGCACGCCTCGGCCTCCGGGCGCATCGCGGGCTTCGCCTGCGCCTCCTTCTTGATACGGTCGTAGCGCTTCTGCAACTGCTCCATGTCGGCGAGGACAAGTTCCGTCTCGATTACTTCCGCGTCGCCCACGGGATCGATCGGCGCCGACTTGTTGCCGCCTTCCTGGACATGGATGATGTCGTCGTTCTCGAAGCACCTGACGACGTGCAGTATCGCGTCGCACTCGCGGATGTTCGCGAGGAACTTGTTGCCAAGCCCCTCGCCCTTGGACGCACCCTTGACGAGACCAGCGATGTCGGTGAACTCTACCGTCGCGCGGATTATCTGCTGCGGATTCACGATCTTCGCGAGCGCCTCGAGTCGCGGGTCTGCGACTTCGACAATGGCGGAGTTGGGCTCAATCGTGCAGAACGGGTAGTTCTCGGCAGCGGCCTGCTGCTTTTTGGTAAGTGCGTTGAACAATGTGGACTTGCCGACATTGGGCAGTCCTACGATTCCGACCGATAGACTCATTTCTTTTCTTCTTTCGCTTCCTCCGGAGGTGCCTTGTACTCCCAGTCCGGATACATTGACTTGAGCGCTGCGCGGTAATAGGCGGCATCGACGGTGCGGCCTTCCTTCACGGCGGCTACATAAAGCTTCTCAAGCGGCGCGACGACGCGAGCACGCGCATCTTCCTTGAGGATGTCATCCGCCTGCGCCCTTATGCGCTCAGCTTTCGCCAGCTCGCGCGTCTCCTTCGGAAGATTCGGGTCGTTTTCGGGAAGCATCTTGACCTTCTTCCTTGGATGTGCCTTCCCGTTCTCGTCGACCTCGGTGTCTTCGTCGGGGAGCCACGAGAGGTCAGCAATAGTCTTCTCCGGCCTAAGCGCGCGCTCACGCTCGTCGAGCTCTTTCTGATACTCTACAAGCTCCGCGTTCAATTCCTCGTAGCGAAGCTTCTCGGCCTGGAGCTCATTGATGGAGTACTTGAGCTTCATCGTCTCCGCCTCACGTATCGCCTTTGTCGCCTCGACGCGAGCAAGTTCGTCGGCCGCCGCCTGCGCCTTCGCGCGCTCCGCGTCAGCGTTCTCCTTCGCCGTCTTGTGCTCCAGCTCCTTCGCCGCCTTGAGGTCCGCAGCCTTCCTCGCCTCGGCGTCGGCCGTCGCGCGCTCGTCGGCGGCAATGGCCTTCTTGGTCGCAAGGTTCTCGCTCTCGAGCTTCAGCCTTTCGTTTTCGGCCTCTGCCGCCGCAAGGGCGGCCTTTTCCTTTTCGGCCTTCGCCTCCTCGGCCCTCGTGTTCTGCGCGGCCGTCGCACGCTCGAGCTCCGCCTCCCTCGCCCTCTTCGTCGCGATCGTCTCCTCGCTCGCGGCCCTGTCGGCCGCCGCTCGCGCGGCGTCGGCACGCTGCATGGAAATGACGACGCCAGAAACGCCAACGGCTATCACGGCGACGCAAATCGCGATTATGGAAACGATTTTCGCGTTCATTGTTTCACCTCGTCGCCGGCAAGCTCCTGCGACCGCTCATCGGCAGGTTCTTCGCCCTTCTTCGCTTCCTGGAGCTTCTTGTACTCGTTGTCGGACTGAGCGGCCTCGTCGGCGGCCTTTATCTCGGCCTCGGCCTCCTTGAGCTTCCTCGCGCGGATCTCGTCGGCGAGCTCGCGGAGATAGCTTTGCGACTCGTCGTCCTTTGACTTCATCTTTTGCTTAAGCTCCTTCAGCTCCGCCTCGCGATTGGCCTCGTCAAGCTCGTCCTTGTGCATCTCAAGCCAGTGATTGCGCTCTTCCTTGCTCATCTGCTCAAGCGCCTTGGCACGCTTGACCTTCTCGTCCTCGATGGCGAGCTTCGTCTTGCGCTCCTCGTCCTGCTTCTTCCACTCGTCCTTCAACCTGCGCATCTGCTCCTTCTTGCTGACTGGATCGGCTATAGGCGAGGCAGACCAGCCGTGCGTGTCGAACGGCCGCGTGTCGCTGAGCGCCTTCTTGCGGCGGAGAGCCTCTGCCTGCGCGGCCTCACCATCGTTGAGAACGTATGGCGTCATGAATACAACCAGTTCCTTGCGGTACTCGTTCTGCGAGACCGAGCCAAAGAGCCACTTGCCGATCCACGGTATGTCCTTGAGAATCGGAATACCCGACTCCGACTCCGCCGTCGTAGTCTCGGTAAGCCCGGCAAATACGACGGTCTGACCGTTTTCCAGCTGAACATCGGCGGACATCTTGCGCTCCACGGCAAGATCGACGTTCCCGGGAACGTATATTCCGCCCTGGGGGATCAGCATCGACTGGCCATTTTTCGAGAACTGAGAATATTCCTCCTCGACCTCGAGCATAACAGTGCCGTTCGGATTGATCTTTGGTGTCACCTTGATTTTGATGCCTATATCCTTCGCCGAGTAGTTCGGCGTCGGCTGACCGCTGTTGCCGTAGGAGCCAGACTGCGCAGTCCAGCCGGTGAGGAACTGCCTGTTCTCAGTCGCATCAATGGTCGCTTCCTTGTTGTCAACCGTCATCACTATCGGCGAAGCTATATATTTCGTGCGGCTATCGCTCTTGGATGCGTTTATGACAGCCGCCAAATTCAACTTGTCAGACTTCAAAAGGTAGTTTATTCCTCCGGCTATCGGGTTGGCACCACCCCAAGCGGCAGAGTCTACGATGTTTGTGCCCACAGTCATCATTGTTCCGAGGATGTCCGAACCACTCCCTCCTCCACCGCCAAGCATATAGTTCCCATTGTTCACCAGACCATCACGAACCAGACGCACAATGCTCTCGGTTACAGGCGTGCCAGTTTCGCTGTATGTGACTGTCTCCGTGTCTTCCGGCTTGACTGCAGCCTGTCTCACCGAACCATCGCTGCCGGACCAATAGTACATCTGTCTGCCAAAAGCGTCTGTAACATTGCGTGTTTCGGTAACATGATTCCGCCCGCGCATAACCCAGTCAATGCCAGTCTTCAGGTCATCGCCAAGCTGCACCTCGATAATGACCGTCTCGATCAGCACCTGGCTGAGCTTGACGTCCATCGCCTCAATGATGCTTTCAACGACGGGTATGAGCTCCTTGTTCGTCATGACGACGAGACCGTTGATGCGCTTGTCGGCGAGGACAGTCGTATTTTCCTTTGAGAGCTCGCCCGCTTTCGCCTCGCCAGTGCGCTGGTTGGCGCTCTTGCGCGTCGCATTCGCCGCGTTTGCGCCTGTCGGCGTGGAGACTCGGGTTGTGCCGCCCTGGCCCTTGGCGGCGGCGTTCTGGTTGCCCTTTGAGGAATTCTTGGCGGAGGGCGCATTGCCGATGAGGTCGTTGATCATGTCGGCGACTTCGTCGGCCTCGGCGTACTTCAGGCGATACACCTTGACGACAGTATCTGGGGTCGTCTCGACGTCGAGCTGCTTGATCACCTTCTCGAAGAAGTCGTAGTTCGCCTTAGACGTGATGATGACGAGCTTGTTCGAGCGCTCGTCGGCGAGGATCAGCACCTTGCCGCGAATCATGCCGCGGTCAGCGTCGGACATGGCGGTTACCGTCGCCTCGACCGGCTTGGGCTGCTCGGGCTGGCCTGGTCGGTTAAGGAGGCGCGGACCGCCGAGCGACGTCGGGCGAATGAAGTTGGACTGCGAAGCGGCGCTGTTCTGCACTGACTTGCCGTTCTTCTCCTGCTCCTTCTGCGACTCCTGGACAATCTGCTCGAGAGCCGTCTTGATGTCGTTGGCAGATGCGTTCTCGACCTGATACACGAAGACCTGCTCAAGAACCGGCGACGAAATGTCGATAGCCTTCGCTATCTCGTCCATCCGCTTGATATTCTGCCACGTGTCGGTCACGAGGATCGAGTTAGTGCGCTCAAACGTGTTGATGGCCGCAGTGTCGGACTTGAAGCCCTCCAGCGCCTTCTGCGCCTCGTCCATCGGGATGCTCTTGAACGAGAACATCACGGATATGACCTTGCCGTCCTTGGCGGACTCCGGCACTTCGGAGATGTCCATGTACAGCGGGACGCCTTCCTTGCGCACCTTGCCGCGCGGGACGGCACGCATGAACTTCTCGCCGTAGGGCTCCAAGTGGATGCCGTTCATTTCGAGAACGACCTCTATCGCCTCCAGGTACTCCTCCTTCGTGAGCTTCTGGCCCTCGCGCGACTTGAGCGTAATAGTCGCATTCGGCACGGAAGGATCCTTGAGGATCGTCTTGTTGACCTGCTCGCCATACGTCTGGAACACGATGTCGACGGGGGTCGCGTCCCAGTTGAGCGCGGGCGCCTCCTTGGGATCGGCGTCGGCCGCGTCGGACGCCGCGTCGGGCTGCGCGGCAGCAGTCGGCGTCATCGCAGAGCGCAAGCCGTTTGAACGGAGCGTCCGCAATGAACGAGCCGGAGCCGCGTCCTGGGCAAATGCCGCGGCCGCGACGACAAAGGCGACTGCCGCGATGCAGAATGCAAAGATGTCTTTCTTCATAAGATCAGTCCTCCCTCATATAAGCGCAGGTCAGCGTGAACGACCCCCTCAAGTAGCCCTTCTTTGAGCTGGGCTTGAAACTCAAATAGCCGATGTCGAACATTCCCTCGGTGGTGTTCTCGAGCTCGTGCATGAACTTTACGAGCGACTCGAGGGCGCCTTCCCAGTTCTTCACCTCGATCACGAGCTCGAGGACGTCGTCCTTCTGGCTCTCCTTGCCTGGTTGCCGCTGGGAAATAGAGATGTGGTGCTTCTCGGCGAGCTCGTCAAGCTTCTGGAGCCAGGTCGTGTCGGTCGCCTTGCCGAACGCAAAAGTCGGCATCTGCGACTTCTCCTCCTCGTAGGCATCGTTCCACTTTTGACGCTCGCCGATGAGCTTGCGCTCGAACTCGTACGTCTTCTTTGCCTTGTCATACGCCTTCGACGCCCTCTTCCACGCCTCCTCCTGGCTCATGAACCACAGGACGGCGGCAAAGGCGTAGAGCGCGACGACGCCAAGGACGGCAAGCACGGCCTTTTCGCGAAGGGACTTGTTGTTCATTCCTGCTCCTCCTTCTCGAACCGGCAGTCCATGTCGAAGCGCTGGCGCCCGCCCTTGACGGCGGACGGACCCTGCAGGTCGACCTGCTCGAAAAGCCCGCAGTCGGCGAGCGCGTCCTTGAACTGGTAGACGAGCGCGGTGGAGTCGGCCTCGCCCGAGAACCTCACGCCGCTCGTGCGATCGTCTTCCTTGCGCTTGAAGTTCCACGAGCTAAGCTCGATGCAGGACGAGTCGCTCCCCTCGGGGAGCGGCAGGAGGTCGGAGACCATCTTCATCGTCTCGAGGGCGCCGCGCGCATGGTCTGAGTACTTCCGCACGAGGTTGACCTTCTCCTTCATCGCGAGGACCGACTTGTACTGGCGGGAGTGTTCCTTGCAGAGCGACTTCTGTCGATCCGTCAGAAGCCCGAAGACAAACGGCACGCCAAAGAGGACGAGCATCACAAGCGCCCAGATTCCGCCGGAGATCGCGAGGAACTTCTTAAGTTTCGCCTTGAAGCGCGTCTCCTCGAGGACCTCTCGCCAGCTCTCAGGCAGCGCGTCCAACGACGACTGCTCGCCTGTGCGCTCCTCGACGCCCTTGAGCGCGAGCGCAATGCGGTCTTCGCCAGTCTCGAGACGGCGCACCGACGCAAACGACTCGAGGCCAGACACATCTACGTCGCCCGCCGTCACGATTTCGGAAAGCGGCTTCGTCCCCCCGAAGTCCTCGGCCTCGAGGAGCGAGAGCATCACCTCGCGCCGCAAGTCGCCCTCGGACGTGATCGCGCGCACGGCGGACGGCTGGTCGTCGTCGAGAACGAAAAGCGAAAGGCAGTCGACGCCCTTCAGGAGGACAAGGCGCCGGACGCCGGTGCGCCCGTCGGAAAGCTGCGGCCAAAGCCCGCGAAGTTCGCCGAGAGAAAGGATGTCGACTCTCGTGACATTGATTTTCGCCGCGTCGAGCGCGCTGGCGATGTCATCTGCCGCTCCCTCGGGAAGCGCCGCGGCGAGAACGACGCGGCCCTTTTCCGTCTCGCGAACCGTCTCGCACGACACTGTAAGCGGCTCGTCGGGGAACGGGGAAATTGCGGCAAGGATCCCAGAAGCCGCCGCAACGGCGTCTTCCTCTTCGGAAACCCTCACCATCTTGACAACGAGACGCGACAAAGGCAAGGCCAAGACCGCTTCACCTGGAACTATTTCCGAGCCAAGCGGCCGCAATTCGCCGCCTTCAAAGGCGACGACCTGTATAGTTTCGGCCATTTGGACAAATTATATCAAAATATGGGGATTTTGGGAACGACCGCAAGCAAATGTTTTGTATATTCGCTCTTGGGGTTCGCAAAGACCTCTTCAGAGGTGCCGGCATCGACAAAAAGACCTTTTTCCATCACGCAGACGTTGTCGCATACGTTCTTGACGACGGCGAGGTCGTGCGCGACGAGAAGAATCGAAAGCCCGAGGTCGCGGCGAAGGTCCCTGAGAAGGTTCAGGACTCGCGCCTGGACCGACACGTCGAGCGCCGAGACCGGCTCGTCGGCGATCAGGACCTTCGGCTGGCAGGCGAGCGCACGCGCGACCGAGACGCGCTGGCACTGGCCGCCGGAAAGCTCACGCGGATACTGGTCGAGGACGGCCTTCGAGAGCCCGACGAGGGAGACGAGCCCGCCGGCGTCTGTCGCACCCTTCAGGTCGATCGCACCGCCCTTCGCCTTGCGCGTCGCATGGCGAAGAGTCTCGTCGAGCATCTGGCGAACGGTCATTCGCGGATTGAGCGAGCCGACAGCGTCCTGAAAGATCATCTGGAGGCCGACTCCAGACGCAATCGTGATCTTGCCCGCCGAAGGGCTTTCGAGCCCCACGAGCGTCTTCGCGATAGTAGACTTCCCTGAGCCCGACTCACCGACAATGCCAAGCATCTCGCCCTCGCCAAGCGAGAACGAAACGCCTTTCACGGCCTCGAATGAGCCATACTTCACATGCAGGTCTTCGACTTCAAGCAGTTTGTTCATTTCAGTAGTCTCCGGCAATTTGCGTCAAGTTCGCGGCGGCGGGCGTCCGCCGACTTATAGGCGGCGGCGATGCGCGCACGGTAGAGGTCGTGGTCGAGCCCGAGGCACGTGCCCTCGTGCTTCTTGATGGCTACCGCCGCGTCGGGATTCTCCGAGTCGAGCTGTCCAAGGTGGTCGCGGACGTCGTGGTAGGCGTCGCGCCAAGGCGTGCCCTTTGCCACCTTGCGGAGCGCAACGTCGGTCGCGAAGACGCCAGGCGTGAATGCAGCGCGGCACGCGGCAGGATCGACCTTCAACCCCTTGACGACCTTCGCGAGGATCCTCAGCGTCGTGCGCGTGATGTCGAGCCCCTTCATGTAGAGCCCCTTGCAGTCCTGGAGATCGCGATTGTACCCGCCGGGCATCGCGTGGAGAAGCGAGAGCGCGGCAGTCTGGAGCCCGAGAACCTGGGCGGCCTTCGAGCGGACGAGTTCGAGGACGTCTGGGTTGAACTTCTGCGGCATGATCGAGGAGCCCGTGCAATACTCGCGCGGCAGGCGGAAATACGCAAACTCGGGCATCGAGAAGAGGATCATGTCCTCAGCGAGGCGCGAAAGGACCGCCATCAGCTGCGCGAGCGCCGAGAGAAGCGCCGCCTCGCACTCGCCGCGCGCCATCGACGCGCCGAAGCAGTTGTGGATCGTGCGGGAGAAACCGAGGAGCTTCGTCGTGCGCGCACGGTCGAGCGGCAGTGGCACGCCGTACCCGGCGGCACTCCCGAGGGGGTTCAGGTCGGCAAGCTTGTAGGCCGCCTCGAGGTTCGCGAGCTGGTCGAGGACCATCTCGGCGTGGCCGGTCGCCCACATCTCGACGGTCGACGGCATCGCGGGCTGCAGGTGCGTGCGCCCGACGAGCGGAATCGCGCCCGCGCACCAGCCGAAGTAGCAAAGCTCCGCGGCGAGCGCGCAAACCTCGTCCTCCGCAGCGAGAATCTCGTCCTTCATGTGGAGCCGGACGTCGACGGCGACCTGGTCGTTGCGGCTGCGGCCCGTGTGTATCTTCTTGCCGAGGTCGCCGAGCTCTTCGGTAAGAAGGCGCTCGACGGCCATGTGGACGTCCTGGTCGTCTTCGCGGATCGTGAACTTCCCCTTCTCCGCGAGCGCGACGACGCGGCCGAGCGCCTTCCTGACCTTCGCGGCCTCTTGCTTCGTCACGACGGGCCGCTTGAGGCCCTTCATCTCGGAGAGCATGGTCACGTGCGCGGCGGTGCCCATGCAGTCCCACTTCGCAAGCGCAAGGTCGAGAACGGGATCGTCGCCCACCGTGTAGGCGAGGATGTCGGGATCGACGGTGGAGTCGGTGATTGTCTTCTTCGTCTTCATTCCTCCAGCACTCCTTTCAGTTTTGCGTCCGCGTCGTCGAGGAGCTTCGCAAGCTCCTCGTCGGTCCGCTTCAGCACGGCAAGCTCGGCCAGAAACTTCGCATACGCCTCGACCGCCGCGTTCATCTTTTCGCCGTGGCCCGAGCCGAACAGCATTAGCGGCTCGATCTTCTGGTATGCGGCAAAGCGGACGGCCGGGTCCTTCCTGGCAAGTGCAATCGCGTCGCGGAACGAGCACGCGGCGTATTTGCCGCAGAAAGGCACCGCATAAAGCTTGGGATACAGGAAGAGCCGCGAGGCGAACGTCGTCACGTCGGCCTTCGTCGCCACCCCAGGCAAGTGCACTCCGCGCAGCAGCTTCAGATAGTCTTCGTCCGTCTTGTCCGCGGCGAATTCGCCGCGCTCGCGCCAGGCGGCGACCTCGGACTGTATGTCCTCGACACGCGTCACGGGGTCGGACTCGCGCAGCTTCTTCGTGACGCTGGCGTCATCGAGGTCTAATCCATACACGGCGCGGTAGAATGCGCGAACGACCTCATGGCGGAACTTCCCAAGATCCGCACCCGAAGGCGACGGCAGGTAGATACGCGTGAACTTCACGCCGCCATCGCGTGTAGAGGGGCGGACTATCACGTCTGTAATGTTTGTGCGGACGTCACCTATGCGGACGATTATGCCGGGTTCCGCAAACTTCTTCGGATGCTCCTGCTCGGCGGCATAGAGCTTCCGACAGATGCCGGAAGCGAACGATGCGACGGGCAACTGGTATTCCCGGCGCATGTCCGCGGGACAGTCGCCGTAGACCTGGACGAGACCGTCAAGCTGCGTCACCGGCGCGGCATTGAACCGGTCGATGATCTCGGCGCGAGTCAGCGCCACCAGGAATATGGAGGCAATTATAGTCAAGGATGATATTATACCATATCCGCATCAGTCCACGTCGCGGACTGCGTCGACGAGCTCCTCGGACGTGATGAAGCGCCCCTTGGCGCGGCAAACGAGGATGCGGCCGATAAGCGCGCTCTCGAAGTCGGAGATGCAGACGCCGTCCTTGCGGTCGCGGAGTATCCGCATCAGGTCCTTCGCCGTGACGCTGTACTTCGGGTCCTTGCGCGGAACAAAGAGGTTTGTGACGGCAAGGAGCAGCATGACGACGGGCTTCAGGAGCGCCGCGAGAGCGCGGTACTGGCGCGCCATCCCGAGACAGTAGTGGAGCGGCCGCGCGGCGCAGAGCATCTTCGGAAGGAACTCGGAGACATAGAGGACGACAAGAGCCGAGACAAAGCTCCAGGCGGCACGACCAAAGCGCGAGCCGCCCATAAGCTCGATCGCAAGCGCGGCGGAGGCCGACGAGAACACCACACCGGCGAGGTTGTTGCCGATGAGAAGCGTCGTCAAGGTGCGCGACATGTCGGAAAGCGCGGCATGGACGATCTTCGCCTTGCGCCCGCCCGCGCGGGAGAGGTGGAGGATTCGCTCGCGGCCCACGGAGAGGAAGCCCGTCTCCGCACCGGCGCAGAACGCGGCGAGAAGGAGCGCAGAGAGCGCAGCGAGAAAGAGAAGGAACACTGTCATGCGTCGTCCTCCTCGGTCCGTTCGACCGCTGCGTCGGTTTCCTCTATCAACTCCTCGTCAGACGTCGTCGTCGTGCGAGAAAGAACCTCGAACTTGACGAGCGTGACGCGGCGGCCGCGACGCTTGAGAACGGTCGCGCGGCATCCGTCGGCCTCGATCTCCTGCCCGACATGCGGAATCCTCTCGGCGTGGAAAGTGACCCAGCCAGAAAGACGGTCGGCATCCTCGGCCTCGAGCTCGAGGTCAAGTTCGCGGTTCACTTCCTCGAGACTTGCGCGAGCGTCGATTTCCCAGACGTTCTCACCCTTCTTGACTATCGCCGGCTCGTCGCCAGCGTTGCCGCCGAAGACCTTTGGGCCCATGATGAGTTCGAGGACGTCGTTGAAGGCGATGATTCCGGCCGTCCCGCCATATTCGTCGAGGACGACGGCGAGGCGCTTGCCACTCTTGGCGAAGATGGCGAAGAGGTCGTCGAGCGTAATGTTCTCGGGAACGAAAATCGGCTCTTCCCTCTTTCCGGAGCGAACGTCGAGAACGGCCTCTATCGCGTCGGGTGTGCGACGGAAGACGGGAAGAAAATGGTGCTTCGCATTTGCAAGCGTGGCGGCCTGGGCGTCTTCTGGAAGGTCGAGGTCGAGACCCTCGATGTCGACGCGCGGCGTCATCTCGTCGTTTGCGTGGATCTCGGAAAGCCGCAAGACGCCCTCTATCATCTCTACGTCCTCGGCAAGCGACTCGTCCTTCTCCGCCGCAGACTCGAGAACCGTCATAAGTTCTTCGTCGGAAAGCGCCCTCCTCTCGCGCTCGAGCGCAGGCGCAAACGCCTTGGAGGAAAGCCGCAGGACATTGTTGAAAGGCCGCAGGACGAAGCGCCAGAACCTGAGAAGCCGCACACACGGCGGCGCAAGCTGCTCGGCATACCTGAGGGCGAGGCGCTTCGGGGTTATCTCGCCGAAGACGAGCAGAAGGATTGTCATCGACGGAACGGCGAGCCAGCTCCCGCCGGGAACATAGGCGCGGAAGGCGAGGAAGCCGAGCGTCGAGATCGCGAAGTTTACGAGAGTGTTGCCGACGAGCAGGGTCGAGAAGAGAACCGCCTTGTCGGCAAGACTCTTGGTGATGAGCGCGTCCGCGGCAGCGCTCTTCGCGCGGATGCGCTCGCGCTGAGCCCCCGTTAAAGAGAAGAGCACTGTCTCCGCCCCGGAAAAGAACGCCGAGAGCAGAAACAGTGCCGGCAATGCG
>CADCGZ010000056.1 GCA_902801025.1 uncultured bacterium
TTCGATCTTGTTGCGTCTCAGCGAGAAGACGACCACTCCGGCCAGTACGCCGAAATAGCCGAGTATCATAAGCCAGTCAATCCACGTCAGCATCTTCTATGTTCCTTTCCCTTGGTTGTGGAGAAGTATAGCAAAATCGCGGGAAAACTTCCATCACCCAAACGCAAATTCCGCGAAACGGGGCGGCGGCGATTTTGCTATAATAGGGAGCGTGAAGTTCGATCTCCATATACACAGCTGCCTTAGCCCATGCGCGAATCTCGAGATGGCACCGTCCGAAATTGTGGCACGCGCCGTCGCAGCTGGGATGGACGGCATCGCGCTAACCGACCACCAGTCGGCGCGCAACACGCCCGCGATTGCCGAGTGCGCGCGCCGCGCGGGGATCAAGTGCCTTTTCGGCATGGAGGTGCAGACCGCCGAAGAAGTCCACACCCTCGCGCTCTTCGACACAGTCGACCAGGCGCTTGCAATGACGGAATGGGTGTATGCGGCGATGCCAAAGCGCGTGAACGATCCCGAGACCTTCGGCGACCAGCCGGTCGTCACGTGGGATGACGACATCGTGGAAATGGAGTGGCGAATCCTTGCGATGGGCTGCCGCCGCACGATACCCGAGACGGCGACGAAGGTGCACGAGCTCGGCGGCATATACATCGCCGCGCACGTCGACCGCGCGAACCACTCCGTCATAGGCACGCTCGGCATGATTCCCGAGCCGATGGTAGATTCCGAACGCCAGCCGAACGGCGGGCGGTTCTTCGACGCAGTGGAGCTTTCGCGCACCGCAGACGAGTCCGTGTGGCTCCCGAAGATCGGCGACTACGCAGTGACGCGCTCCTCGGACGCGCACAACGCGGAAGACATCGCCCGCGTGTGGACCGAGGCCGATGGAGAATTCTCCGTCGCAGGGCTGAAAAAAATATTCGCGGCAAAAGCGACGCGCATCTCCCCGCGGCTAACGTCGTTCTAAGACGCGTTAAGGCCGCGTCGGAGCTGGCGGGAGGCCAGACTCCACGCCGACTATCGCGATGTTGTTGCGGTCGGCGAAATCAACAACCTTCTCGCGATCGAGAAGTAGAAGCCGTCCCGCCTGAAACGCAAGCGCGGTCACTCCGGCCTTCTTCATGTTCTTGAGAGTCTTAAGACCGACGACCGGAATGTCAAACCGCCAGTCGTGCCCTTCCCTCGCCGCCTTGCAGAGAACCGAGCCCTTGCCGAGCTTCCCCGCGCGTTTGATGGCGGCGTTAGTGCCCTCGAACGCCTCGACCGCGAGAACCATGCCCGCCTTGACGAGTACCGTCTGCCCGACATCGTGGCGGCCAACGTCGGCCGCGACCTGGAAACCGCGCTCCGCGTCTGTCTTTTCAAGCTCGGTAAACCCGCGCTTCGTGAGAACGCCAGCGCCCGGGAGGTTTCCGTCCATGTAGGAACTCGCCGGAATCATCCTCACGCCCGCCTTCTCGAACTCGGAGACGAGCTTCCCGAAAATCGTGTGCGCGTTCTTAACCGGCATCTCCTTAAGCCAGCCGAGGACGACGGGCCCAAACTTGCCGCGGAAAAGCGACATGGGGCTCACCTGCCCCGCAAGCACCGCGCCATCGTAGCCATGCTCGGCCGTCCAACGAATCGCCTTGTCGCTTTCGCTCACGGCAAACGGGAAGACGTGGTCTGCGGCGCGCATCGTCGCGCGTTCGCACGACCCCTTCACTGCCATAACGTCGACAGTGGCAACGCCTGCGCGCTTCGCACCCTCGACGAGAAGCCGTGGATATTCCCCTCCTGCAGCTATGACAATGATCTTGTTCATGACAGTCATCTATCCTCCAACGCCGCCTTTATGCGCTCCTCAACGTCATGCGCGTGAAGCGCGTCGAGAACAGGCCCGAGATCGCCGTCGACAATCCTGTCCAAAGAGTATATCGTAAGTCCGATGCGGTGGTCGGTGAGGCGGTTCTGCGGAAAATTGTAGGTGCGAATCTTGTCCGACCTGTCGCCAGAGCCGCGCAGGGTAAGGCGGTCGGCTCCGATCTTCGCCTCTTCCTCACGGCGGCGGAAGTCTAGAATGCGCGCCTTCAGCGTCGCGAGGCACTTCTCGCGATTGCGGATCTGCGAACGCTCGTCCTGGCATACGGCGACAAGACCGGTAGGGATGTGCGTCATGCGAACGGCGGACTCGGTCTTGTTGACGTGCTGGCCACCCGCACCGCCCGCGCAGAAGAGGTCGATCCTCAAATCCTTCTCGGGGATCTCGATCTCGTCCTCCTCGTCGGCCTCTGGGAACACGACAACCGTCGCGGCAGAAGTGTGGATGCGGCCCTGCGCCTCGGTCTCGGGAACACGCTGCACGCGATGGGCGCCCGACTCAAAGCGGAAACGCCCGTAGGAACCCTCGCCCTTGACAGTAAAGACAATCTCCTTGTAGCCGTCGAGCGAAGTCGCATTGGAGCTCATCACGACAATCTTCCAGCCCTGCGTCTCGCAATAGCGGGAATACATGCGGAAGAGATCCCCCGCGAAAAGCGCCGCCTCCTCGCCGCCCGTACCGGCGCGAATTTCCATCACGGCGTTGCGGCGCTCAAGCGGGTCTGGCGGCAGAAGCGCCGCGAGCACTTCCTGTTCCGTCGCCTCCTCGAGCTGGTACGCGGTCCAGGCGTAGTCGAGCTTCTTTAGAAAAGAGTATTCGTCCAAGGCCGCGCGATAGCGCTTCCTGTCCGACAAAACAGCGGGGTCGCCCATTTCCGCCTCGACGGACGGCAGGCGACCCAGTACGCTCTCGATCTGTTCTTTGTCGACCAAAAGCTTACTTCGCGAACTTCGCGTAGCGCTTCTTGAAGGAGTCGACGCGGCCCTCGGTATCGACCATCGTCTTCTGGCAGGTGTTGACCGTCATCTCCTTCTTGGTGGAACGGGTCTTGATGACGTTGCCGCACGCGCAGGTAATCGTGGCGTCACCGTAGTTCGGATGGATGTCTTTCTTCATCTTGATTCTCTTTCCTTGTACGAAATTGAGCGAATATTATACCTTATTATTTGATAGCGCGCAAGGGGGCAACTTCAATTTCACGCATCTGGTGTATTTGGTATAATATCCACCGATGGCGATCCAATTTACATGCAAGGGCTTCGCAGCCGCCGCGCTTCTCGCTTTTGGCGGCTGCGCCCTAATGCCAAGCGAGAGCCAGAGCCCTTCCTTTGCCGAAATCAGGGAAATCAGGAAGAGCGAATTCCCAAAATACCTTAGCGGCATAACCTACGCCGGCGACAGTCTCTACTACGTCGTCGCCGACCGCGAGGGAAAGATGTATCCGCTTACCATCAAGCTCAACTACTCTGGCGCTCCTACGAAGCCTCGCTTCAAGGAAAGCGTCACGCTTGAGGGTGCGCGCGACCTCGAGGCGGTCGCGTGGGATCCTCTCCACAAGACTGTGTGGGCGGCAGACGAGGCGGATGCGTCAATACGAGAGTTCGACCCCACGACGGGGCGGCGGCTCGGCAACATTGACCTGCCTGGCGTCTTCCGCAAATGCCGTCCCAACCTCGCGTTCGAATCGCTCGCGATATCGCCCGACGGCCTCTATCTCTGGACGGCGAACGAAGAGGCGCTCTCGTGCGACGGAGCGACGGCCTGCAACAAAAGAGGATCGCTCGTCCGACTCTGCCGCTTTCGCCGCGCGGATGCAAACGATCCGTGGAAGATCGACGGCATGTGGGCTTACGAGACAGACCCGACGGACGGCCAGGCCTACAAGGGCTTTCTCGCAAGCGGCGTGTCGGGCCTGATGGTCGAGCAAGGCGGCGCGGTCTATGCGCTCGAGCGCGAATTCAGCCAGACGCTTCTGCCGGGATTCCGCGCACGCATCTACAAGCTCGACATTTCAAATGCGGAGAAGGTCTCGGAAACACCCTTCTGCGAGAAGAAACCCGAACGCACCGTTCGCAAGGAACTCGTCTTCGGCAAGGCGACCGGCATTGCGATGTACGAGGGTTGCTGCTTCGGTCCCGAGCTAAAAGACGGACGTCTCGTCGTTCTCTGCTCTGACGGCGACGATCGCGTCGCGCACGCGTTCCTCTACCTCTCCGTCCGCTGACGCCGTGCCGTGTTTCATTTTTCTACATTGCGAACAGCTATCTTACGGCGTTCACGAGCGACTCCACATCGCGGCACTGCACAGACTATGCTTCATCACCGTTCTCCTTTTTCGTATTACTTGCAGCTAAACTTCGCGGCTAATCCGCCGCCGGGCGCAAGTTTGACCTTGAGCGGTTCGCCTGCCTTTATTGTGAACTCGCGGCGGATGTAATGCTCGGCGTTCGTATCCGCGTCCGGCGCGTCCTCGAACGCCTCCACCTCCCATTCGCCTTCGCCCAGGAAGGACGTGGGCAGCTCAAGCTCGCGCGCATCCCAGTTCGTTATCGCGCCGAGCCACCACTCCCCGCCCTTGCGGCGGGCAACTACCGCGTACTTGCCGATCTCTCCCGCCACGCCGACAGTCTCATCCCATACGGTCGGAACCTTGGTAATGAACACCGTGCATTCGGGCGCTGTCCTATACTGCGTGGGCGAGTCGCAGAGAAATTTGGGGACAGACCCCATGAAACGCTGAAAATCAAGGGTCTTGCGGGGTCTGTCCCCGCCATTGCCATCATCACACCCTCCACGTCGTCGCTATCGTCTTGCCCTTCGTGCCAAGCGAGCTGCATGGACTGACGTCAATTGTCAGCTTCTTTCCAGGGGGAAGTTCGGAGACGGGAATTTCGACTTCGGTGACGCCGTGGTTCGGCTCGTGGCCGATGCCTGCGTTCGCGCCCTCGAAAAATGCGTTCTTGAAGAGCTTCGCTTTCGGATCGTCTCCTACAACGACTATTTCGTATGCGTAGACGCGCGATTCGGGGTTCCCGTCGGCCATAGGGATCTTGATTTTAAGAGAAGGGACGGAAGCGACAGAATCGCCCTTCTTTGTCCCTTTGGTCGCTTTTGTCGCCTGCGTCCCTTTTGCGACGACCAGCTTCGCCTTTTTCCCGAACTCCGGCTCGCCGACGACCTTCTTCAATTCGTCCCGCGAAAACGGATGCGGCTTGAATTCGCCGAGGGGCAGCACCCAGTCGGGGCCAAGCTTGCCTCCCTTGCCCACCTCGTGCCGCTCGAACACCACCATGTCGTCGTAAATGTTTATTATCATC
This sequence comes from uncultured bacterium, assembly GCA_902801025.1. Lineage (GTDB taxonomy): Bacteria > Verrucomicrobiota > Kiritimatiellia > RFP12 > UBA1067 > UBA1067. The sequence goes on from CADCGZ010000056.1 coordinate 5,185, forward strand.
GCCTGTCGCGACGGCAGATTGTCGCCTTTCCAGCTGCTTGAATCCTCCGGAAGCTTGACTTCGCTCGACGGCGTTACGGCGTTGCCGCCGTCCATGCGGCAAGCCCCGACCTGAATGTTGGGAAAACGCCCGCCGAACGTGTCGGCGTCGAAGAAGATCGTCTTCCAGTCGGCGTTGCTCCAGTGCCAATGTCCGAAGAGCGCGATGGCATTGGGGAAATCCTTCAGCGCCTGGCAGAATGCCGCGTGGTGCCGCCTGTGCGAAAGGATGAAGAACGGCTTGGTTCCGCGAAGTGAGAATTGGTCGGCCTTGGAGAGGATGTAGTCCGCAAACGGCTTTTCTCCCGCGTGCTTGTATTCGTCTTCGTGCCAATGGCGTCCAAAGAAGTGGTAGCCCTTCACCTCCTTGTGCCAGACTTCCTCGTACTTCTCGCCCCAGACCTGCTCCCAGCGGCGCGGCATGTCAGCACAAAGCGTATGCTTCGCCCGCTCGACCGGATCCTTCCACAGCCCCGCCGCAGTGACGCCGCCGCCGCCCTTGAACGCCTCGCCGTACCATTCGTGGTTGCCGACGATGAAAAGCTTCACGGGACCGCCGCGCGTGCCGAACGCCTCGTCGAAAAGTTCGCGGTGGAATTCAAGCTCTCGCGTGATGCCGCGATGTGACGCGTCGCCAAGATGCACAAGCGCATCGATGTTCCGTTTCTTGAAAAGCTTCATCGCATTGCGGACGTACGTATGCGGGAAAAGCTTGTGGACAGATGTGCCGTCCCATCCCACCTGAAGATGCGTATCGCTCAAAACGCCAAGGACGAGGTTCGGCTTCTTCGCTGGCTTCCAGTCCGCAGGCGCGGCGAAAAGCCCGCCCGGCAGCGCCAGGAACCCCAGCGCCGCTAAACCATCTTTCACGAACTCTCGTCTTGTTATCATCCTAAATTCCTCTGTTGGGATCATTCAATCGACGCGGTTGCCCATTGCATCCACCCACATCTCGCCGTTCCACATCTGGGTCTCGACCGCCTTCGTCAGCACCACCTCGTCGTTCGTTCCCGTGCAGACGAAATCGGCGACGGCCTTCTCGGCCTCTGACGAATTGGCGGCGGCGACGCGGACGATTTGCGGCGAGTCTGGGACGGCGGGGGGAATCGCGGCGGAGGCGACGGGGCGCGCGTCCAGAGAAAGCACCTGGCCGTCGGCGACGAGGCGGGCGGCGAGCGCGTCGTATGGCACGTCCTGGACGGCTGAGCCGTTTGCGGCGGCCATCGCGCCAGCGGTTCCGGCCACCTGGCCGAGCGCGAAGAAAACCGGCTCCATCCTGATTGACCCGAATGCCATGTGCGAGGCCGAGAGGCAGACCGGCACGAGCAGGTTCTCGCATTCGCCGCGCTTCGGGCAAATCGCGCCGTAGTCGATGCCGTAGGGCTTCATCCTGCCGCCCTTCGCGCGCTTGGCGGCGTCAGGCCCCCATGCGCTGTAGCGTCCGCGGTCCTGCACGTCGCCCTCGTTCTGCACATCGCCCCTTGCGGTGACGACGCGGCGGACGTTGTGCGAATCCATCGTGTAAGCGCCCATCGCGACGGGGCGCGGCACTTTGCGCTCGCCCCTGCACTCGTGCTCGGTCATAACGTACTCGCCTACCATGCGCCGCGCCTCGCGCACGTAGAGCTGGCTCTGCCATCCGTCGCCAGGACCGTCCGTGAACTCGTCGCGGCATGTTCCCCAACGCGAGACTTCGGCGCGAATCTTCTCCGGGACGCGCGGATGGTTGGCGAGCGTCCACATAAGTCCCTTCTGGTAGTCGAGGTGCGCCTTGAAGATTTCGGCGCGGCGCTCGCACGACGCCTCCGGCCATTCGTAGTTGCGTCCGATAAAGTCGGTCGAAAAGCCCAGTTTGTTGTTCGTGTCCGTCTTGCGGTTCGGCATCTTCGAGTTTATCCACGGCACAGCCTTTTCACCCCTCGCGAAGTTGCGGAAGAGGAGTTCGTATTCCTTCTCGTCGTAGTTTGCGGGCTTCTTGAACGGAATGCGGTTCTCCGGATCGTCGGTGAGGCACATGCGGAAGTTGTAGGCCTGCACGCGCTTGTCGCCGTCGCCGTCCTTCTCGTTCGGATTGCAAGGCTCTATGCCGGGGAGAAGTCCGCTTTCCGGATTCCCTTCTTCGACATAGGGACTGACGTGCCACTTCAGCTGATGGCTCTTCGCCTCGCGGAACTGGATGCCGCTGATCGTCTCGCCATACACGCTGTTCGCCTCGCGCCCGACGGTGTACGAAACGCCCGCCGCCGCCATGAGGTCGCCTTCGTACGTCGCGTCGATGAACACCTTGCCGCGGTAGACGTTGCCGGAGAGAGTCATGATGGAGACGATGCGCCCGTTCTCCTTCACGACACCCGCATCGCGGTCAAGCCATTCGCCGCGCCGGATGTCGAGCCTGCCCTGCTTCTCCCAGCCTTCGAGAATCGCGAGCGCGGCGGACGGCTCGAACGTCCACATCGAGCCGTCGCCCATCGTTCCGGCGGTCTGACCGCCCGGCTTGTACTGCTCCGGCGCCTGACGCGTCCAATGCGCGCTTTCGGAATACCACTTCGCGACGTCACGGTAGAACTCCAGCGCGATGCCGCCGAACGCGGATTTGTTGCCGATGTCGGTCTGGCCGAGTCCGCCCGTCGTAAGCCCGCCGATGCGCGTCTCCGGCGAGACGACGACAGCGGACTTGCCCATGCGCCCGGCCTGCACCGCCGCAGAGATCCCCGCCGGGCTGGAGCCGTATATCACGATGTCGCGATCAAGCGTCTCCGCCGCCCGTGCGCCGCTTGCGGCGAACATGGCCGCCGCGCCAAGCAAGATAATCGTCCGCGCCTTCATGGTTTAGTTAGTTTCGAGGTTGTCATGATAAATGTTGTCAATGTGGAAATGTTACCAGTTCCAATGTTGCCAATTCCCAATTGGCAATTGGGCATTGGAACTGGCAACACTGGCAACATTCTACAGCCTTACCTGAAGATCACCATCAGGCCGATGTGCTTGCAGAGATAGAGCGTCTGGGTCGTGCCATCGGTTCTCCACTTCGCGCGAGTGCCGGCGATTTGTTCGCCGCTGACGTTCCACGTCACGCTTGATGTGTTGAACGAGGACGGGACGGTCAGGACCGCGACATTGCCCGCGTCCAACTGCTCCTTCGTAATCCCCGAGGCGTCGACCGTAATCGTGCCGGAGGCGGAGAACGTCGTCGAAACAGTCTGCGCCGTGCCCGTCGCCTTCACCGTCGCGCCGCTGGCTAGCGTCAGGTTCGTAACCACATTGCCGGGCGTAAGTTCGCCAAGCACCGTAAGAGTGGCAGAACCGCTGATGGTGCCATTGTTTACGAAGTCCTTCACGGTAAGATTCTTCCCGAGATTCAACTTGCCTTCAGAACCGATTGAAACCGTGCAGTCCAAACCACCCGACTCTGTTTGGGTCGCCCAAAGCGTTCCTTTTTTCACGAGAATCGTTCCCGTGCCGGAAATCGTCGTGTTGTCCAGAATGAAACTCCTTGCCGAATCTACGGTAAGAGTGTAAGTCCCGAGGTCAAGAGTTGTAACACCATGCCCTGATGCAATAAGACCAAAGTTGTAAAAAGGGACCACCGTTGCATTGCCTTCAAGCGTAAGACTCTTAGCCTGGCTGCTAGTATTAAAGTCTTCGTCGCTATTGGCGAATCTCGCGCCATCTTCAAGCACGACGGAGAAGTTGAGTCCTTTCCCTTTGCTGGCACGAAAGTCAAACGTCGCGACGTTCTTCACGCGAATTACCTGCTCGCTTCCCGCATACGCCAAACCTGTACGTTTCGACACGTTGATTCTTCCTGCGCTGATGACATACAAGCCTGTGGATGCGTTGTCGAACGGCCAGTCGACTGTCCCTGTGCCCGTCTTGACGATGATGCCGTTGTTGATGATCTTGCCAATGCCGTTGATGTTCTCCGTCGTCAAAGTCTTGCCCTCAGCAACAGTCAACGTTGCGCTCGCGCCGTCATTGAACACAAGTTCCTTGACATCTACATCCGTGTCGATGGTGAGCGTATACCCACCAGAAGACGCGATGCGAACAATCACGTCGGCGGCTGGTGCGCCGTATGTCGCAACGAGGTCGCTCCAGGTTGTATCTGCCGCGAGCTCCCAGACCAGAAACTCGAAATCGACGAGAATCTTTGTGCCGTCGCCCGACACCTCGACGCTCGTATCAGAGCCACAATACACCTTGTTGACATTTGCGAGATCGGAATTAGTCAGTCCGCCAGTGGTATATTGAAATACTTCTATATCATCCGCCTCTACAAACTGACTTCTTCCATCGATGGCGAGATTGGCGAGGATTGTGTTCTTCGCAGTTTCATCTGAAGTGCTGATCTTCGTGCCGAGGTAGATCGTCGTGCCGCCGGTGTAGGTGCTGGCGGCGTTGTGCGTAATCGTATTGCCGCCCTTGAACGTCATCGCGCCCGTGCCGCTGATGGCCGCAGGAACCTTCAGTGCGTTGTTGCCGCTGTCGATCGTGCCGCCGCGCTCGTTTACGGTGACCGTCACATTGTTCCCGAAAAGCCCATTGTTATCTGTGTTATTCGCCTGGAGCATTCCACCATCGAAGTTGACCTTGCCAGTGCCGCCGTTTAAGTTGGTGAGGCGCTTTGTCTTAAGGATACCACCGTTGAGGTTTACCGTGCCGGTCTTGCCGCTACTCGCTCCGATATGCGTTGCCTTGCTGCTATTAACCTCGACCATGCCGCCGTTGATCGTCAGCGTCCCGTCGGCGGCAGTACCAAGCTTGAAGTCCGCATCGACATACACCGTGCCGGCGTTGACCTCAAGCACGCCCGGGAATGTGTTGGAACCGATACCCGTGACGCCGTTCAGCCTGCCCTCGCCATCCTTCACAACCTTCATGTTGCCGGAAATCGTGAGCGAGCCTACTGTCGCCACCGAGTCCGCCGGAACATTCACATGCAGCTCGCCGGGACCGAAAAATTGGATTTCGTTCAGTTCGAGGAAGGGCCCACTGAATTTCGTACTAGTATCACTTGAATCCGTTATGGTAATGCGGTAGTAGCGGTATACGGAGGTGTTGGAGAAGGGAAAGTCCTTGTTTTGACCGTTCGACCACGTCACGCCGCTTTGCGTATCAAGCGATGTCCATACATCGCCGTCGGTCGAACCGTCCAGCGTCCAAACTTTAGGTCCGCGAGTTGCATTTGAGCTTGGCCCGTAAATTTTGTACTTGTTGATTGTCATCTCCGCTCCCACGCCGAAGTCATACGTGACGACAAACGGTAAATTGACCTTCTGCAAGAGGGCTCTATTGCCGGTGTCATTGTCAAAGAGCATCTGTGGTGTGGTACTGCTGTACAAGGTATCAGGAGAACTCGTCACGGTTCCGGAGGGCGTTGCTAGGTTGATGTCGGAGGACGTTATTGTTCCGCTGCCGGCGAGGGATGTGCAGTAGAGCTTGTAGCCGTTGAGGTCGAGCGTGACGCCCTCCTCGACGGTGAGCGCGTCAACCGTCGTGTCTGCGGTGAGCGTCGTGCTTTCGCTCACCGTCCAGTCCTCCGCCCAAGCGCCGGTGGTGGCGAAGGCGGTGATGATTGCAAGCACCGCAGCGAGGCGGTGCGCCGTTCGTTTTGCTGTTGTTTTCATCAGTTTGTCTCCTTGATAGTGGTTTATAAAAGTGGGTGAGTGGGCGAGTGGGGGAGTGGGAGAGTGAGGGAGTGGGGTACCGCAGGCAAAGCAAAAGCCGCCGGAAGACCGCTCTGCGGCCTCTGTGGCGACGCCATTTTGCATGGCTATGTCTGCGTATTTCTGCATCAAGTCAATTCTCGTTGGATGATACACTCATGCGCTTTTGCCCACAATTATACTAAAAAATTGTTGCGTTTGAAAGATACCTTTTACCAGTTCTTTTACCAGTTTTTTTGGGGCGCCGCTTCCAGAAGTAAACGCGCTTTTATCGTTCGTTTACCCTCCGTAAAGATTGGCTATTGTTGATGGTGAAGGTAAATCCCCCACTCCCTCCCCGGGGAGGGAACGCGCGTTTACTTTTGGGAAAGCCCACCCTGGGCGGATTCATAAACTCCGATCAGCAGGGCTCTCGCGCAGACGCTTGCGCGGGAGCCCGAACGCTCGGAGTTTCTTTTTGTCAGGAGAAAAACGCCCATTTCACTTGTAAAAACGCACATCATCCTTTATTTATCGGGGCGAGATGCACATTGACAGTCAAAAAATGGGTAAACTCCAGGCGATTCACAAAATGCTAGGTTTTTGAAACAGTGATTCCCCACGAAATGCAAGGTTTTTGAAACAGTGATTTCCCACGAAATGCAAGGTTTTTGAAATGATGTTTCTCCACGGGTCTTGCGGGGGTCCTCCCCGCCATTCAATGTTGGCTGCACTTTTTTAAGGAGTTACATTATGCATCCACTACACTTTATGCGAAATCCAAGAAACCGTAAAATACACCTTGCTCTCACTGTTCTTCAATCTTCGCGTTGAAGAAGGCGGGCGGGGTCTCGCCATCAAGCGGAATCGCCGCGCCGTAGAACTTAAGGACGCCGTTTATGGGCTGCGCTATGCTGCCGCATCGCGTGAGCGTGACAGCGACAGACACGCTCGTGTCGCCAACGTCGATGTCGGTAATCTCAAAGGTGTACGAGCGATCGCCGTCGGTGATGTCGAGGTTGAGAAGGTAGGCGTCAGTGAAATCCTTTTCCGAAAGTCCGGATGCTGCGCCTGCGACCGTCGCCTTGCCGCCTGCGCAGTTGTTGAGCCATGCGGCCTTCGCAGCGTCGAGGACGATCTGGACATTGTTCGACAGGGCAAGCGCTTCATTTGCCACGAAGCCGATTATCTCGTATCGGCAGTCGCCAATCATGGACGTGAAGAGTGTATCGCCCACGAACGCGACCGAGGAGATGCAGTTTGTGACTGCGGCAATGGGGAAAGAGGTTTTGACAGGATTTACAGGATTGACAGGATTTATCTTTTCTCCTAATCTTGTAAATTCTGTTAATCCTGTCTTAACTTCAACAGAATAGATATTCGCCGTGTAGTCAAAGGTCGTGCGAAGCGTATATTCCTCGCCGCTCACCGGTGTAATGCCCTCAGCCGCGACATCCACCCACCCCGTCTTCGCCCACACCTGGAAACATCCGTTGGTGGAGAGCCTGACGGCGGCCTGGGCGGTCATGTCAGGCACATCGTCACTTGTGTATTCGCAGAACTGCGCCTTTGTCTCTACCGTCACGACATTCCCCGTGGAGGCGTGGAATGGCGTAAAGACGACTTCGCCGCACAGATACGCTTTGCCGTCAGAGCCGTATGCAACTGGCTCGGACCACGCTCCAGTCGAAAGCCTCGTGTCCACTGTCTCCTCAAGCCACTTGCCAGAGGCGCTGGGATGATAGAACAACTCCCATGCGGCGACATTCCTGAGGAGGCTTTCATTTAACGTCTGCGGCGCACGCTCGCTGTCGACGGCCTTCGGCGCTGCAATGTTGAACATCTCCTTGAAGTCGTTGTACCCATCGCCGTTCGCGTCCGTTCCGTCCGTCTTCCACGCCTCCACAAACGGCTTCGTGAACTTTCCGCGCTTGTTTGACTCAAGGGACGTCTGGTCGTCGTCGCAGGCCGTGACCCATCCGACGGACGGACCGCTCGCGGCGGCGGACTTGGAGCCTTTCGTCAGCACCGTCTGCATCTCGTCCATGTACGCCTGGACGCTCGCGGCGAAATCCCACGGACCAGATTCGGAGTCTTCGTCCGCCCCCTTGAACATGCTTGCCGAATGGCACGTGTCAAGAACGACGACAACACGGACGCCCGCCGCGAACCGCATAAGGTCCTCTGCCAACTGATCGGCGTAGTATTCCGCGTCGTAGAGGCAAAGACAGTCGTCGCCGCCATGGCTCGAATGGTAGTAGAGAACAGTGTCGCCTTTTCTCGCCTCGCCTGCCAATGCCTGGAACTGCGCCCGCACGGCGGAGCGCGTCGCCGCCGAGTCGCAGAGGCAGCGGCAGTTCATCGGCTTCCACAGTCCCTTGACGCCGTTCGTGCACGCGCTCAGCACGTCCTCCGCGTCGGCAACGCAGCCGTTGAGCTTGTTCTGCCTGTCGTTCTTGTAGTTGTTTACTCCCACGCTCAATGCGTAGTAGACCCCGCCTGCGGTTGTGACGGCCGATTCCCCAGGCCCGGCCGGTTCGTCGGGCTCGTCGGGCGAAGGCGGCAGCGGGTACGCGAGTACTTTGTTATCCTTGGGAGAGTCGTATCCCGACACCCTGTCCAGAATGTAGCACGTGTCGTCATTGTCGTCGTAGGCCGAGAACGTCCACGAAACCGGCGCGCGGCTCGGGTACCAGCTGTTGTCGCCCGCCGTGTACCAGCGGTAGCCGGATATCTTCACGGGGCTTGAAAAGCAGAAGTCGAGCCACGCTGCAGCGCGCACTTCCGCAGGATTGGCAAGCCCCGCGCGATAGTCCAGCCACTTTGTATCGAGCTTTCCATCTGCGGCAAGGCCTGGATTTTCGTTCGACGGGTATGTCTGTCCTGCCGAGTTTGTCGTCGTCAAATCCCAAGCCAGAGTAAAATCACTGGGCGGAATCACATTCCCGTTGGCATCCAGAAGCTCGATTTCGGACAACTGCATCATCCTCGAATCGCTCCTCGGCGCGTCCACGGCGAAGCGGTAGCGCTTGTGTGCCCGCGCGCCGATATCCTCGAACGCCCAGCCTCTCGCCTTGGGCAAGATCGTGAACTCGTCTTTCTTCGAATAGCTGCCGTTTACATCGTCCCAGAAGTATATGACATTCAATCCTTCCGGCCTGACCTCGATCCAACAAGCGCCGAACGCGCCGCTCTCGCTGGCCGTCGCAAGGTATTTCGCGGCGTCTTCGCTAAAGGCACTGGAACCAAGCAGTTCTGTCGAATAATTCTTTTCGTCTATGCACGGGGAGACCATGTAGACCGTGCCGTCCCTGGTACTGGACTGTTTCGCGTCACCCTTGAGGGGATTCGATCTGTGGTATACATGGTCGTCGCTTGAAAGCGCGAGATCGACCTGGAACTCGTCGAACAACGAATACCATTTCCTGTAGTCGCCGTTCGATACAGACGACGTGCTGGTCTTCTTTATCCACGGGTCGTGCTGCGCCACGATTAGGTATCTGTACTTGCCTGCCTGCGACTGGACGACGCTCCTGAACCATTCCTTCTGGTACGCGACGGCGTTCGCGTAGAGGTCGTCTGACATAAAAGCAGTATAGTCCACAAGCGAGTCAAGGCATATGAACAAAACGCTGTCGCGAATGAACCAGTATGAAGTCTCAAGCCTCTCGCTCGCCCCATTCGCGCCGTTTTTAGGGTCGTTGCGGCATGCGAGCATCCACTTGTTGTGCCACATCTTCGTCTCAGACCTGCCCGACACGTTCGTCTTGCCGCCCGTGTAGTAGTATTCATGGTTCCCGGCAAGCAACGCAAACATGTTCTCGGCCATCACCGGTGCGCCGTTCCACTGCTGCCAGTTGTCATAGCGTGAACCGTATTTCACGTAGTCTCCCGTGAAGAGAGCGAAGTCTATGCCGCCGGATGCCGCCGTTTTCGCAACGGCATCGCCGTAGAGCTTGTTGACGTTCGCAATCTTGCCGGGGTTGTCGGGATGCGAATGGACGTCGCTCATCCAGAGGAAATTGAAGCTGCCGCTCGTTCCGGCCGTCTTGAACTTCTGGCGGGCGGACGCCTCGCTCCCCGCTTCCACCCAGTAGAGGTATTCCGTGCCCGGCTCGAGGTCGAATATCTGCGCCTCGTATTTGTAGTAGTTGACATCGGCGGAACGAAAAGCCACCGGCTTGTTCTGCCTGGCGTATGGGAGTATGGTGTACACGTTCTCCGGGCTGGACGCCTTGGCGCAGAAAAGCAGGCACGAACTGCTGTCGGAGTGCCAGACGAACCGCGCCTCAGTCGCAGTGTTCTCGCCCGGACAGCACGAGAGCATATTGAAGTCGACGGCCAGCGCCGTCATCCCCGCCGCGCAGAAGCAGGCTGCAATCACCGAAGCAGCGATAGATTGTTTCATGGTTTTACACAATTTTTATTGGTGGTCTTTCTTGATGGACTTGAGATACTTCACGTATTTCACCGCTCCGCCCTCGCGGTAGCCGGTCTTGCCGACCTTTTTGCCGTCGCCGTCGAGGATGAGCGCCGTGGGATAGCCCTCTATGCCGTATTTCTTCGTCAGCTTTTTGTTTTCGGCTTTCGCGTGGTCCGAGAGCCGCGCCTTGTTCTGAGGCGAATCGATGAACACGAGGACGTAGTCGTCCATCACGCCCGCAACGAACAACGGATCGGACAGCACCTCCTCTTCCAGCTTCTTGCACCAGTAGCACCAGTCGCTGCCGGAAAAGCAGGCATAGACGAGCTTGCCCTCGGCCTTCGCCTTGGCGAGCGCCTCGTCGAGATTGTCGGTGAAGCCTGCGGGCGTAGATGTTTTGTCTGTCTTCGGCGGGATTTTCTTCGCCGCCTTTTCGCGCGCCTTTTTCGCCGCCTCTTGCTTTGCAAGACCGGCCTTGCGTCCCTTTTCCATCTTCGCGATATAGCCGTCGACGCCGCCTTCCCAGCCGCCCTTGTCCAGAAGCGCAACGCGCGAACCGTCGGGATGGACGATCGCCATTTCCGGGGGAGAGAACGTCCCCTTCCGCGCGGCATATTTGCATGCCGGAATGACATTGTTGTGCGCAATCCATGATTGGCAGGGCTTGTAAAGCTCTGCCATGTATAGGACATACGACTCGCCGGCCTTTTTCAGGAACTCCTCGGAGCCAAGCACCTCGTGGTCCAGAACCCTCGTTGCCTTGCCGTCATCGCCCGGGCGAGAGTTGAGGAAGTACGCGAGGACGAGCTTGCCATCCTTCTTCGCCTGGGCACACGCCGCCTTGAAGTCCTCCGTCCAGCCCGGCAGGAGCGAAAGCGACTTGGCGGGCGGCGGCGGCAGGGGCTCCAGCACCTTGAAGCCGCCAGTCTTCTTCTCGCCGTCCTTCGCGAACAGGACGTTGACCGGCGCATCGCAGACATAGAAACCACATTCATCGTCTTCTTCTTCGTAGCAGAACAGCCTGACAGACTTCACCAACACACCGTCGTCGTACAAGTCGCCGCCCTCACAGTAGTTCTTTCCATCCAGATGGAGAATCCTTGCGCAGACGCCTGCTCCGCTGTATAGACCTGATCCGCTGGTGCCGAAATTGCAGCCCAAGCCGATTTTGTCCTCGTGGCCGTTCGCATCAAGGTAGATGCATACGTTCATGTTCGTCGGCACGTAATACTCAACGCGGAACAGCGCAAGCCGCTTGTCCGACGGGACGACGACGCGCGTCTCCGGCGGCAGGAACTTTGCCCCTCTCTTGCCGTCATACGTGTCGTCCGCCACGGCGACGCCGGTGACCTTGAGCTTGACGCCGTTCGCATCCGCCGCGTTTGCGGCAATTGCCGCGATTGCCGCGACGGCGACAGCAGCAGTTGTTTTCATAAAGCGGGTCATATCTGATGCCCCTCCTTTGCTATATTCATTTGCAACAATATTATAACATGAACTCTCCAGTGATAGCGAACTGGTTTTAACCAGTTTCTCGTCTCCACGTCGTCGCAATCGCCTTGCCCTTGGTGCCGAGCGAGCTGACGGGGCGGACGGCGATGGTGAGCTTCCAACCCGCGGACAACACCAGAAAACCGAGCGTCGCCAGCGAACCTTTGACAAACTCTCGCCTCGTCAGATTCATGCCACCTCCCGGGGGAATTTTGAATGTTGCCAATGTGGGAATGTTGCCAATACCAATGTTGCCAATTTCCAATCATTGGACATTGGTATTGGTTATTGGCAACAATGGCAACACTGGCAACATTCTACAGCCTTACCTGAAGAGCACCATCAGGCCGACGGGCTTGACGTCAAGGACAATGTCGCCGGCGGCGTTGACGGAGATGCCGCGCACCCACTTCGGCGCACCCGCCGCGAGCGAGACCGTGGCATCCGCAAACTTGCCTCCGGAGGTAAGGACATTCGGGCCAGCCTTTGGATGCACTCCTGCAACCTTGACCGTCACATTAGTAGTCTCGTCCTCGTCGAACGTCACGGTCTTGTTCTCCAGGTTCAGCACGGGTTCGTCCTTTGTCGTGTAGTTGAAGCCAAGCACCGCACCGTCCTTGAGCGTCAGGTTTCCGCCAAGCGTGACCATGCCCGACTGCGCGACCCGAAGCGCTGCGCCGCTGTTTACGGTAATCGCGCCAGTCGTCGGGTACTTGCCAGTGTTGATTGCGAGCGTCGCCGTATCGGTAACCGCCACCGCGCCGGAGAAGGCAACCTGATTGGCTATCTTCGCGGGCGTGTAGTTGCAGAAGAACGTTCCGCCGCCCTTGACGGTCAAGGGCTTTATGCCGACAAATCCGCAGTTTGCCGTGATTGTATAGTTGGCGGCGGGATCCGTCCTGCCGCTTGTGTCGAACGTGACACCCTTGCCATTGCTGGTGCCCGCGCTCAACCATGTCGCGATCGTGAAATCGGCATCAGCCTTGATTGTGGTGTCGGAATTGGCATTGTTAAAGCTCCAGAAGTACTGTGTCCCGGCAAAGCCGTCTTCACCGACAACCCATTTCGCCACATTGCTGTAATTGAGACGGAAGTTCCACTTATCGCCTGTCGTTTCGGCGTTTTCAAGCCCCTTGGCGACAATCCAGCCGGAACTCGCCGTTTTGTATGGAAGGACATTTGCGCTACCTGTGGCCCGGATTGTGCCAGTCACAACGAACGCGCCGCCGTCACCCACCTTGTACGTTATGTAGCTGTCCCCGCTCGTGAACTCCAAGTCTCCGTCAAGCGTCACCGTCGAATTCGCGCCGACCTCGACCTTCGAGTTGTCGCTGAACGAGGTCGCCGTCAATGAGCCGGTGAACGTGACGACGGCAGAGCCCATCGTCACCGCGCCGAGCGTCGCGTCGATGTCGGCTTCGACCGTGATCGCCATGTTGGCCGCCGAGAAGTCCGCCGGATCGCCCGCGCCCGGCGCGACGTTGCCGAGCCAGTTGCCGGGCGTGGACATCTTGCCGTCGCCCGCGAAGCCCGTCCAGGCGAATCCCGTCGGGTTGCCGACCGTCAGAACAAGCGTATTCCCCTCCACGCTCCAGCTGTACGCCAGGCTGTCCGTCGTCGCGGGCACAAGCTTGTCCTGCACGTCCGCGACCGCGATGCCCGTCTTTTCGAGAATCCTGTACTTGCCCTGCGAGAAGTTGTTGTTCTTCGTAAGCGTCACCGTGCCGCTCGCGGGGAGGGTCAGGCTCGTGACGGCGATCGGCACGATGCCGCTTCTGTACTCGTCAACGCGAAGTTCCGCGCCGTCTTCGAGCGCAAGGTTGGCGAGCGTGACTTGTCCCGTCCCTTTTGTCGTGAACGACGCGCCGCTCTTCACCGTGACTGCGCGCGCGACCGACAGTCCGTCATAGACATACGTCTCGCCCCCTTCGCACACGAGCGGAGAGGAGGACGTCTGGTTGCGCCTGATGTGGAAGATTCCGTTGCCGGTCTTGGTGATCGCGCCCGCGCCCTGCGGATCGGACTGTAGATCGCCATTGTGCCCGTTGGTATCCAGCACGAGGCCGCCCGCGTCAATCGTGATCGGCTTGATAGCCGTCCCGCCTGCACCCATCGTCTCGAACTCGGAGGACGAAAGCAACCACTCCGTATTATCGGCTTTCAAAGTGTAGCGCACATTGTTGAGACGTATGGCGTTGAGCGGACGGTCGTGATAGACCTTGAGAACCTGTGCCGTGATGACGCAGTTCTCGAAGTCCGCCGTGTAGGAGCCCGCCGTGTTGTTGCTCACGACATTGTGCCCGATGGAAATGCCATAGCCAATGTCAATGACCGAATTCGTCGCAGCGAACACGCCCGTCGGGCAGGCGGGGTTCTTGTTGCTACCATCGTACCCAAAGCGGAAACTTTTGGTGTTCAATACGCGCAGCGTGGAATCGACAACGCGGAAGTACAGAGACGGGTCCAGATAGTCAGTGGAACCACCCGGGGCATCGCGGCAGGTGAGGAGATAGACCTCGCCGCCGAACTCCATGAGGCCCCCGTCCGTCACGTTGATGTTCAGACGTCCCGTAAGCGAAGTCTGCATGAGCCAGTTGTTCTCGTTCGCCTTGGTCTTCGCCGTGCCCCCTGCAATGTTGAACGTCGCCTCATTGTCGGTGTTGAGCGTATAGTGCTTGCCAAAATCCAGCACCGCGCCCTTCGCGACCGTGAGCACAGACGGGGCGCTGTCCTTGGCGAAATATATGTTTTCAGTAATGTTCGAGACGACGATATTCGTGAGCGTTACATTCGCCCCTGGCTTGACGATGGTGGTGAGAATCGAAACGAGCGTCTGCCCGGCATAGTCGAACGTCACGGGCGTAGAGGAGTCCGAACCGAGCGTGAGGTTCGCAGGAACGACCGTCGCGCCCTGAGCCATCGCGAGCGTTCCTTCCGAGACCGTGGTCTCGTCCGTGCGCGAAGAGCCAAGCACGAGCGTACCCGTGCCCGCCTTTACAAGCGGGTCGGCAGTAGGCGAGGAAATGGTCGCCGTGACGCCGGACGATACATCCACGACCGGGACTTTGAGCGTGGCAGTGCCGTCAACCGTGGCATCGGCGGTGAAATCGATCTTCGCCGGCGAAGCGTCGGCGGCGAGCGTCGCCGTGGCGTTCGCTGTGTTGAAGATGGCGTTGTTGCCGTCGGACCACGTAGCGACTGCTCCGCCCTTCGTCCACGCGTCCGCGTCGCCCCAGTTCGTCTGCGTGCCGTTCCACGTGTAGTCCTCGGCGACGATGGTCAAAACGAGATTGCCATTGACGACGGCGACTTCATTCGGGAGGACAAGACTGCCGAACATCGGCGAGACGTTGAACACGTCCGCGCTCGCGGCCGGGAAAAGCGTGAACGACGCGCCCGTCGCGGGAATCGCGGAGAAGTTGATGACGATGTTCGCCTTGCTCTCCGTCGTCGCGGTCGTCGTCACGGTCGCGGGAAGCGCGTCCACGCCATTCGCGTCGCCATCGAGATAGATCGTCGAACCCGCGCCGAGCGCGAGCGAAGTAAAGCCGCAAGTCGCCGAGACCGCGTCATCCTGGTCGAACCAGTGGAGTGCTGTATTGTCGCCCACCGTCAGCGCGCCGGCGAGATTGCCTTGCGCGGAGAACGTTGCTGAACCGCCGCCGGTTATGGTGAACGCTCCCGTCGCGTTCTCCACGGCGTTGACGGCGACATGAATGGAAATATCGCGCCCATCGGTGTCGATCGTGCCGCCGTTCGCTCCGACATTGACATTGAGACCCGCACCGCTCCCATGGGAAATCAATCCACTTGCATGAGCATTATTGGCCTTGAGCGTGCCACCGTCGATGCTGACCGTAAGAGAGCCACCAGCCACTTCGTCCTCAATATGCTGCGTCACGAACGTTCCGCCGTTTAGGTTCAACGTTCCATTTCCGCTGGTGCTTTTCGTCCATCTGTTGTTGGCGACCGTCACCGTTCCGCTGTTTTGCGTGAACGTCGCCGAGGCGCCCGTCGCATTCCCAAGAATCAAATCGCCGTTCACCAACGTCCAGTCGCCGCCCGTCTTCTCGAGCGTGAAGGTTTCCAGCATCATGTTGCCGCCGCACGTGAGCGTCGCGTTCGTGGCGTAAAGGGAGCCCTTGTAGAAGCCGCAGACTTTTGTCGCTTCGAGATTGACGGCTCCGTTCTTGTCGTCCAAGACGACGCTCCCGGTCATGTCGCCAGTCAGATAGGTCTGGTTGCCGTTGGTTCCGCTGCTCCGAACGGCAGCGCCGCCGATGGTGAAGTGCCTCGTCTTAAGGTTTGCCGCGTAGAAGAGTGCCTTTGAAGACTGGCCGGAATAGCCCACGCATATAAGGCCGTTGTCCCAGTCGCTGCCGCCCGAATTGTTCAACGTGTGGATTGTCCCGTCCTGATAGCCGTTGAGGCTCCACACGCCGCTATCGGGGACATTGCCGAAGCACAGGCCTATGCTATCGCTGTTGTTGGCGGCGACGCAGATCGTATCGTATTTCTTCCCAGTAAGCTGGTCTTTGAAGAAATACCTTCTGCCAGAGGTGCCGTTCCAGTTTCCGCTGTTGCCGAACTGGTTGTTGCTACCGTCGCCCTTCCAGTACCGCGCCGCCTCGGCGGTGGTCGCCGCGCAGAAGGCAAGGGCGAGTGAAAGTACCGCAGCGAGGCGGTGCGCCGTCTGTTTTGTTGGTGTTTTCATCAGTTTGTCTCTTTGATAGTGGTTTTTATAAAAGTGGGGGAGTGGGGGAGTGGGTGAGTGGGGGAGTGAGGGAGTGAGGGAGTGGGGTAGCGCGGGCGAAGCAGAAGCCGTCAGAAGACCGTCCTGCGGCCTTTGTGGCGACGCCATTTTGCATGGCTATGTCTGCGTATTTCTGCATCAAGTCAATTCTCGTTGGATGATACACTCATGCGCTTTTGCCCGCAATTATACTAAAAAATTGTTGCGTTTGAAAGATACCTTTTACCAGTTCTTTTACCAGTTTTTTTGGCGGGTGGTTGGAGCGAGTTGTTTTGGGGGACTTGCGAGGGTTTGGGGGCTTGCGAGGGTTTGGGGGCTTGCGAGGGTTTGGGGGACTTTGGGGACCTTGGGGACTTTGGGGACGAATCGCGCTGAGGAGTTGCTGGAGAGTGATGGATTGGCGGGCGGGGAACAGGTGAGGGGGCTGCTATTCTCTGGCAATCCACCGGTGCGAGATGTCCCCAAGGTCCCCAGAGTCCCCAAGGTTCCCAAAAGCTTCGCACTATCAACCTACCACTGGCTCTATGTGGCCCCAACAAGCTTCGCGCAATCCACCGGGTTTATCACAGGCTCCCCGCGCCCGTTGCGAAACCACCGGCGAGTTCATTGCGCCAGTGTTCCTCAAGTTCGGCGGCGGTCTTGCCGGTTGCTTCCTTCCAGAACGTCCCGTTGTCGAACGCATGCGCGCGCAGCGCTGCATTGGCCTTAGCCACAGTGCCGCGATGGTTGCGCTCCACGAAGTTCAGGAAGGAGGCCGTCGCACGGCATGAGTCGCTGTAACGGCATGCGCCGATATTGTCGCACGAATAGTCGCGCTTGCCGGAGTATCGATCGAATATGTAGCACTTGGCGTATTCCGCTATGCCCTCGGCGAGCCATTTGGGGCAGTTTTCCTCCGTGGCGCCCAGCGTCTTCTCGTACCCCTGCATCACCTGTACAAGAGCGCGGAAGAACGTGCCTGCCGCATCGCCGTCCTTGTTCTCGCGGAACCACTTCGCGTTCAGGTAGACGTCGGCGGGTTTGCCGTCGGCGATTCTCACGGGCGGCGCGCCGTCGTCATCCACATACGCGACCTTTACGCGACGAGGGACGGGCCACCCGGATGTGATGTAGATCGCGACGCCCGAGACGGCATTCCTCAGGCATCCCGCACCGCCGAGGGCGCTTCTCGACCATTCCTTCAGGTCCGGCGCGGCGGTCGTGTCGAAATCCAGGTCAAGGAACACTGGCGAAACGTCTTCCCGCAGTTTCGCATCGCGCGGCCTGACGGAATAAAAGTACCTGTCACAGACAAGAATGTCATAATCCTTCAGCGTATCAACGCAAATCATGTTTATCCTCTGGTGCTTCGGATCGCCAAAATTGACTATCGGTCTCTTCATGCTTATGTCAACGTCGCATGCCGTGACCGAAGTCGGCATCCCGCAGGCCATCTCGACTTTTCTGATTCCGTTTATGTCGCCCACTTTACACTCGACCTTCGTGCCCGGCTTCCATTGCCAC
The DNA here is from genome assembly GCA_902801025.1 of uncultured bacterium. GTDB lineage: Bacteria > Verrucomicrobiota > Kiritimatiellia > RFP12 > UBA1067 > UBA1067. The sequence continues at coordinate 23,038 of CADCGZ010000056.1, forward strand.
CCCTGCCCGCCCATAAGCTGTGTCATGTTGCCCCCTGTGTCGAGGAGAAACGAAACCGGCTTTCCGTTCACGATACCGAAAAACGAGCAGATGTACTCCCCGCCCGGAACGAATCCGCCGGCTGTGAAGGACTTGAATCCCTTTCGCTCCCTTAGATTGAACACAAGTTTCCTGTCGCCGACGGATACAAGCGTCGGCACACTGCCGAGGACATCCAGCCCAAGTATCCCGTCTTTTTCATCCCAGTCGCTGTCCCAGTCGCCGTCGATCACCGTCACATCCAGTCCGCCGAACTCGACGCCGGAAATCGACATTGAAACCCCATGCAGGTTGAGCGCCGAACCGCTTTCGCGGATGGTATCAATGTTGGAAAAGGCGGCACGGGGGTCTTTCACGCTGCGTACGGCGTCACGCCCGAATGCTCGCTCGACGAACGGCATGTCGAAATAGGTGAGCGTGCAGCCGGTATCGACCAGCAGTCTGCACTCGACGCCGTTGACCTGGCAGCGCACGACGAGCTGCCCCCAGTCGTTCGTCTCGCACGGCACGGCGAGTTCGCGCTTAAGGCGCTTCAGATCTTCGACTTTCAAAGCCGTGGCGGCCTCTGAAGAACATGCAAATGTGGAATTAAGGACGCAGTCGTTCGCCTCCGCCGCGTTTGCGGCAATTGCCGCGATTGCAGCGACGGCGACAGCAGCAGTTGTTTTCATTAGGCGGACCATTCTGATGCTCCTCATTTGCCTATTTCATTTGTAACGATATTATAACCTAAACTCTCCCGTGATGACGAACTGGTTTTAACCAGTTTTTTCTGGGGACGGGGAATGCATAGTAGAACGGGCAGCTTGCCCGTTCGGAACGCGCGGGCCGCGCGTTCAGCTAAAGCCGCCCGTTTTCGACCTTGCGCACTCAGGCCGGAAGCTCTTCCACAAGCTCCTCGACGATTGTGCGCTTCTCGGCGGAGAAGGAAATGCCGATGAGCGTGATGCGCTTGCCGGAGAGCGCGTACCTGCCGGCGTACTCCTTGCCGCGAATTTGCTCCATCGCCTCTGACGCCGGACGGTCGAGCTTGAATTCGACGATGTAGACGTCGTTTGGCGTCTTGGCGACAAGGTCGATGCGTCCTTCGTTAGTCTGCACCTCCCCTTCCGCGCTGACGCCGATGAGCCGCAGGATCACGTAGACGATCGTCTGCCACATCTGCTCATTCTGCCGGTCGGTCAGGCTGTAGGGAATGTTGGAGAAGAACGTCTTAAGGGCCTTGACGAACTTCGGCACGTCGTGGTCATAGAGCGCGGTAATTGCCGCGATCTGGGCGGAGCCCGCCTGGTCCTCGCGCAGCCCCGAGTACACCGGAGCGAGATCGTGCAGAAACGACTCGCGCACCTCGCGGTTCGGGAAGTCGAGCGTATAGAGGCGAGAGCCGCCTAGGTTCTTGAAGCGCGATATCGTCAGGTAGCCCGTCTGGTAGAGAAGCGTAGTGTCGCGGGGATTGGACGGCTCGTAGTTCCCGAGCTCCGTGTCTGAAATGTCGATGCACGAGAAGTCAAGCGGCTTCTTGCGGAGGATGTCCAGAAGGAACGTCGGCATCGCCGTAGCGGACCAGTAGTTGTTGAATTCATTCCTGTCAAAACAACAGCCAAGCGACACTGGGTTTATCACCGGCTCTCCGGCGGGATGGAACTTGTAGCCGTCGTACCACCTGACAATCTCCTCGAACGCGCCTTCGTCAGTCAGCCCGTTCGCCTCGGCCAGCTCATGGATGCGGCCCGGGAAACACTTCAGCACCTCGTCATGCGTGTAGCCGAAAAGCGTCGCCGTCTTGGGGTGCATCGTCCAGTCCTTGAGGTTGTTGAGGTCGGAGAATATCGACACCTTGGAGAACTTGCTGACGCCCGTCAGGAAAGTGAAGCGTTGCTTAGACTCAAGTGTCTTGACGACGGAGTAGAACGCCTTGAGCGCGTCGCGGAACTCCGTCACGTCCGGCTTCATCAGATGGCCGAGCAGCGGCTTGTCGTACTCGTCGACAAGCAGCACCATCTGTCCGTCAGGCGACTTCGCGGCAAGCGTGTCGATTAGATTCGTGAAAAGAATCGACGGTATGTCGCCTGTCAATTCGCCGACTCCGAGCTCAATCGAACGGCGACGCAGATGTTCGCAAAGCAGATCCCTGAACTCGGCGACATTGGGCGCCTGCATCGAGCCCATGTCGAGGTGCAGGACGGGCCATTTCTTCGACCAGTCCCATTTTGGCTCGATGGCGAGCCCGGCGAACCATTCGCGCTCACCCTGGAAAAGCGACTTCAGAGTGGAGACTGCGAGCGACTTCCCGAACCTGCGCGGACGCGCGATGAAGAACTGCTTCCCGACATCGCCTGACGCCATAGCGAACAGGGCGTCCGTCTTGTCGACATACGTAAAGCCCTTCTTCCTCAGTTCCGAGAACGTGTAGATGTCTGTAGCGACTTTTTCCATCAGCGGTATTATACTAAATCGCCCCGCCCCGCGCAATCACGCGCCACGCGATCGGCGAATTGGGGGTGCACCGAGATTTTTATGTGCGAAAGCACGGCATATCAGTATCAAGGAATTTTTCGTGTCGGGCTTTAGGCCCGTTTTCGTGACCTGCGAACGGCGCGCCACGCAGGGAGCGGCGGTGGTGACGCGGCTGGCGAGGCATGGCCTCAAGCCATGTCGCGGCAACACTGCCGCATGCTGCCGCAAGGCAACGCGACGTTCGCAGGGTTCGTGGTCGCGCGTCAGCGCAAAACGCAACTGTCGACACATATAAAACCGTAGCAGATACAGACAGCACCATAAACCCGAGCGATTCTACTGGCTTGACGTTTTGCGAGGGGTCGCACCAAGGAACTTTCCGCCGGTCGCCGCCTTGAAGTCCGCGTCGTCAGGCCCGTCGGATGCGCCGACCGGACGAACCGGGCATAAGCGCCACCGCGCCGTCGCCGCTTATCGAAATCGACTTCGCGGCCGCCCTATTGGGGTCGACGGGAAGGCGAAGGACGCTTCCCCCCTTCATCCCAAGTTTCCCACTGAGATTCATCTCGTCCGTGACGGCGAGAATGCCGTCGAGATGGACGCTGTTCGCACGAAGCGAGGCAAGCGCGATGCGATGTCCGTTTCGCGTTATGACGTGCGTGTTGTCAGCAAATTCCACAACACTCGCGCCGCGCAGATCGACATCCGCATCCTCGACCACGACGATTCCGTCGATGACGAAGGACTTGCATGAGAACTTAGACTTAGGCGGAACTGACGGCAGATTCCGTCCCCACACCCTCACGACGGTAACCTTGGAAGGCAGAACGCCGACGCGCTCGCCGATGGAATTGAAGCACCGCCAGCTGCCGGGATCGTCTATTGCAGCGCCGGGCTTGCCGCACCATTCCGCGCTGACCGCGACCGCGGCGCGGTAGTCCGGGCCGAACGCCGCGGCGTAGTCCGCCGTCTCGCGCTTCCTGAACGCACGCGCGAAGACACGCATGTCGTCTATGCAGATGCCCTTCTCGCCGCGCGCTTCGGCGATTCCCGCAACGCCGATTCCGCCCGACATTCCTCCGACCGCGAACACAGGAGCGAACGAGCAGCCGGCGCACTTCGTTTTCATGTCGACAACGACGGGCGTCTTTCCGTCGACAGATATCAGCGCTTCGTTCCCTCCGGCTACCGACAGCACAACGGCGTGCGGCTTCGTGGCAAGGGCGGGGACGGGAATCTGCCGCGTAGCGACTATGGCGCAGGGCTTCCCATGCACCGCCGCGACGACATGCGCGAACAGCATGTCGCGCTTCTGCCCCGACGCAAGCATCACGGCCTTCCCTTCGCCTTCCTTCGCCGCGCCCAAAGAGGCTATCGCCACGGGATTGCCGCCGGACGGAAACCTTCCGTGCAACGCAATCGCGATGCTCCCGTCGGAGACATTGTTGACCCGCCCAGCCGTCGTGCCGTCTATCCACGCGCCGGACTTGTCCGAGGCCTCCTTCGCCGCGACGGATCTGATTCCGCAGAACTTTCCGTCCCAGCGGCGCTTTCCCTCTGCCGTTCCGGTGTACGTCCACTGGAACACCGGATCATATATCGTCTCCATCTGGCGCCACTCGTCCACAAGGCCGTCAAACGTCTTGCCGAATACATTTTCCCATACTTTGCCGTGGTGCTTCGCGTAGCCCTGCAGAATCCTGTAGATCGTACCCTCGCCGTAGTTCTGTGTCATGAAGTCGACGAAGTTCGCGCCCGCCGCATACTTGCCGTAGTTGCGTCCGCCGCGCAGCGCACCGTACCGTCGGTCAAGCACCCCTGCGGGATTAGTGCACACCCTGTAGTAGCGCACCCAGTCCGCCATCGCCTCGGTGAACACCCGATCCGACCCCATGTCGAGGACATGCGACATCTCGTGGACAAGTATTCCGGGACATTCCCCGATTGTGCCCGACGGATGCTCGCCCACCTTCCACGTGATGCGGCGTCCGGACGCGAACGCGGGATTTCCGCCTCTCGTCGGCGCAAGGTAGAGGGTGATGGTGAAGTTCTCGTACAGGCGCGAGCGCGGTTCGTTGCCGTAAAGCGCAGTGCAGATGCGCCGCGCTGCGACTTCCATGTGTGCCGGAAGATGGTTGCGCTCCGCCCATTCGCGGTGCTCCTGCGGCGTGCGCCCGTCGTAGACGACGTTCAGCGCGGACGCGCGAAGCGCGGCGAACAATAACGCAGCCGATACGATGAACGCAGTCTTCATCTGTAATCCTTCATGCAATTCCGCTGATGCGATTGCCGTAAATGTCCAGATGTTGCCAACATTCAATGCGGCGAAAGCCTACTTGAACACGATCGTCGCGACGGAGGGGAAGTGGTCGGAGGGATAGAGATGCGTGTTCGGGCGGGTCGCCGGAACGGTGCAGTAGTCGAGCACCTCCGTTCCGGGGGAGACGTAGATGTAGTCGATCCGCTTCTGGTCGGAATTGTGCCCGTCTACGCTGCGGTCGCGGACATCCTTCTTCAGCGCCTCGGCAATCGACTCCTCCTTCTCATGCCAGCTCCAGAAGTTGAACGTGCGCCACGAGCCCTCGGGAGGCGTCTTGCTGAGGTAGAGAGCGTCCGTCATGAGCTTCGACACCGCCACGGACGGCGCATCGTACTCAAGGCAGTTGTGGTCGCCGGTGAAGACTATCGGAGAGCCGTCGCCGAACTCCTTCATCCTGTCGATCACAAGAAGCATCCCCTTCTCGCGCGCGGCGGCGCCTTTGTGGTCGGTATGCGTATTTGCGAATGCAAAAGTCCTTCCCGTCTTCCTGTCCTTGAGAACCGCATACGTGCAGACGCGCGGAAGCGCCGCGTCCCATCCCCGCGACCCCGGGACATCGGGCTTCTCGGAGAGCCAGAACGTCCCGTTCGTCACGGCTTCGAAGCGCGATGTCCTGAACGCGACCGGCGAGGCCTCCCCTCGGCCGTCTGCGTTCCGCCCGACGCCGACGAACGTATAGTCCGCAAAACGTCCGGCGAGCCACTTGAGCTGACCGGGCTCCACCTCCTGGAAGCCGGCCACGTCCGGATTCTCGCGGACAATCAGGTCGGCGAGGTCGTCGCGCCGCGCGAGCCAATTGTTGTCCGGGGAGTTCCTGTCGCAGCCTTCGCAGCGGATGTTGTACGTCATGACGCGCACGGCCGGCGCCTCCGCCGCGCCGCGGCGTTCGTCCCATTCTCCCTCCGCCCCGGACACCAGTCCGTTAGCGAGCGCGTTGAAGACGATTAACGCTACGCATTGTACAACCGCTCTCTTATTGCTCATTGATCGTTTCTCCTTTTTTGGAAAGCCTCGCTTGCTTAATTGATCCCCGTTCCCACAGGCTGAATTATAGCAAAATCCCGACTTTCGCAAGCAACTGGTTTTAACCAGTTTTTTAATCACGCCCTACGGGTTGTGGATGCGCGGACTACGAGGGTCGTGTCGAGCAGTATCTGACGCGGAGGGAGATTTGGGGTTGCCATGCGCTCAAGGAGAGTCTTGAAGGCGGTGGACGCAATGTCGAAGCACGGCTGGCGAATCGTGGTAAGGCCGGGGCTCATGCTACCGGCAAGCCGCACGTCGTCGAAGCCTGCGACCATCACGTCGTCGGGAACGCGCACACGCAGCTTCCCCAGCGTCTTGACGAGGTTTGAGGCCGCGATGTCGTTCGAGCACACGATCGCATCTGGGCGCAGTTCCTTCATCATGGCGTCGATGGCCTTCTTGTCGTCAGGCTCCGCCACCACGACATTGACGTGCCTGCCCCTGCGCGAACGGCAGACCTCGGCATCAACGCCTGAAAAGCGCGCGCGGACGCTGTCTGCGCAGAGACTGCGCAGCAGACAGCATATCCGCTTCGCGCCGACCCCGAGGAGATGCGCTGCGATCTTGCGCCCGGCGCCGAAGTTGTCTATCGCCACAAGGTCGTATCGGCTCCTCTCGGGCGGCGGAACGATGTCGTAGTCGACGAGGACTACCGGGATATTGGCCTTGTCGAGAATGTCGGAGATGATGCCGTTGAGCTGATCGGCAGTTTCGGAAAAGCCGACGGGCTGCATGATCACGCCAGCGACGCGCTTCGCGGCGAAGTGCCGCGCGAGCCGTTCCGCCTGCCTGGCGCGCTTGTCGTGGTCTACGGCGAAAATGTCGCCCGCGACGAGGTCCATGCCGTACTTGTTGCAGTTGAACACAAGGCCGTCCATTATGGCAGAGAAGAACTCGGAGTCCGCAGTTCCCGGAATCGCGAGTCCTATAGTGCGGTTCATTGCCGCCACAAAAGTGCCGGAGCCCCTTCGCGTGGAGACGAGGCCAAGGCGCTTTAGCTCTGCGACGCTCCTGACGGCACTTGGACGCGAAACGCCGAAACGCTGCATTATCTTGGTGAGACTCGGGAATGATTCCTCGTTGGAATACACGCCAGCGCGGATCTCCTTGCACAGCGCCTCCGCTATCTTGCTGTAGCTGGCAATCGCCCCTGCTGTCTCTTTGCGTCGCATGTTCGGAAAACCCCGATTATGTGCTTTGCTGCGGCGGGAGGAGCTTCTCGAAGTCCTTGACGCCAAGGTGGTGCCAGGCGTCGAGCGTGACGCGCGAGCCGTCGACAAGAAGGAGTTTCACTATGCCCTTCTTCTTCCACTGCGAACGGTCGACGGACTTGATGTCGGAAATAGGCAGCTTCTTGCCGCGCCAGACGAAACCTGAGTCGTCGAACTCGAAGCGGAACGAGGCGACAGAGGCGAGGTTAAGACCGATAAGTACCGACGCGAGAAGGCATAGCGCCGTGAAGCCGTACTGCGACTGTATCTTCTGGCGCTTGAACGCGTCGAGGTTGAAGCCCTCCGGCGGCTTCGAGCTCTCGATCTTCTCGTAAAGCTCGGCAGCGGGAGTCGCCGGATATCTCACGAAACCGTCGTAGCCGAACCAGCAGCTCATGCCGAACATGAGAAGACAGACGGCGAGGTGGCGGTAGAAGAACTCAGGATTGAGCTTGAGCCGTTTCATTTGTCGCCTCCATCGTGGACTGGATCGCCGCGGCGAGGACATATTTCCCGCCGGGCTCGAGAACGCGGCCGTCCGGCCAGTCCGAGACCGGCTCGACGCAGACGAAGCGCCGCCACGAATCCTCGTCGAAATCCGGAATCCTGCATTCGGCGCCGGGGTTCCACACGACGACGCGGTCGTTCCCGGAAGACGCAATCGCGACGGCGCGGCGAAGTCCCGAATCAATCACGGCGAATTCGTGGCGCGGCGAAGACGGCAGTGTGAAGATGTGATCGGTGGGATGGTCCATCACGAGATCGCCAGTCTGCCTGTCGTCCTTGCCTGCGACGCCGTTGAAGAACGAGAACCCGTCCAAGCCCTTCACCGTCGCGCCGTCGCGCTCACGGAGAAGAATGTATGGGTGGAACCCGCAGCTAAAGCCGAACTGTTCCTTGCCGGTGTTTGTCGCAGTCATCGTCAAGTTGAGCTTCATGGAGACGGACACCTTGATCTCGAGGCTGAAATCGTGCGGCCAGGTGGCGCGCGTGGCTTCGTCGGACCTGAGGACAAGCGTCACCTCGGTCATCTCGTCGGAATATTCGCTCGCGGCGACCTCGAACGGCATCGCGCGGGCGAAGCCATGCTGCGGCAGCTCCTTCGAGAAACGGTTGCCGAACTGAGGAAAGCAGACGGGGATACCGCCGTGGAACGACTCGCCCCTGTTGTAGTCGCGCTTCGACGGGCGGAAGATCACCTCCGCATGGCCCGTCGGGCGATAGGAAAGGACGTTTGCGCCGAGAAGCGCGATTTCCGCCGTGCCATACTTGTTTGCGAGGACGACGTTCGGGTATCCGCAGTGCCCCGGGCGGAACACTATCCGCCCCGGCGCGCCATAGCGGGAATTGAGTTGGTCGATGTTCATGATGTGGAAATTATACCAAAATTTTATGCAGAGCAACTGAGATCTTCAGGTCAGCCGTGTAGAACGTGTAGATCGTGTAGAAGCAAGGAGCCGCAAGCAGACGAATCATATACAGTAGATCTTCTA
>CADCGZ010000057.1 GCA_902801025.1 uncultured bacterium
GCGGTTCGCCCTTGCGTGGGTGGCGCTCGCATGCGCGGCAAAAGCGCCGCGGAAGGGCGGGGTGTGCGCGGCTCCTTGGTGGCTGTTCGCGGCGATGGGCTTCACGGGCGTGTTCGCCTATCAGTTCCTTGAGAACTGCGCAATCTACTACACGAACGCGAGCAACGTCGCGATTCTCGTCTCGTTCGGGCCGGTCGTCACGGCCGTGATGGCGCGGGTGTTGGCTAACGACCGATCGCTTTCGCCGCGGCTCGTCTTCGGGTCGTTCATCGCGGTTGCGGGCGTCGCGCTTGTCGCGCTGAACGGTGTCGTCAACTTCCAGCTGCGTCCGCTCGGCGATGCGATGGCGCTCTCTGCGATGGCGAGCTGGGGCGTCTACTCCGTCCTCATCGAGAAGGCGAATCGTCTTGGCGTGGAGCCGATTGTCGCCGTCAGGAAGTCGTTCGGTTGGGCGCTTCTCATGATGCTTCCGCTGGCGGTTTGGGGTGCTACGCCTTCCGGATTCGTCGCGCTCGACGGATCGTACTCCGTCACTCTTGACGCGGACGCGAACCTCGACCGCTTTGCCTCGTTCTGGAACTGGGCCAATCTGGGCTTTCTCGGCGTGCTGGCGTCCGCTGCGTGCTTCGTCCTCTGGAGTCACGCGTGCCGGGTCCTCGGCATGGTGCGGTCGACGGTCGGGCTCTATCTCACGCCGATCGTCGGCGTGGTCTTCGCGGCGCTGTTCCTGAAGGAGCGGCTAACTTGGCTTTCGGTCGCCGGAGGAATTCTGATTCTCTGCGGCGTGGCGGTGAAGGGAAATGAAGGTCGTGGCATTTCTGCTGGCGTTTGCGGTCGCGTTGTCTGCGCGTGCGGGAGGCGAGCCGAAGGTTCTGTCGTCGACGAACGGCGTCGCGGCAGTCGCGCAGCGCGTCCAGTGCCATTCCGTCACTAAGTCCGGCAACAGGTGTAAGCGCAAGGCGGCGCCCGGCAAGCTCTACTGTCGCCAGCACGCGGCGCAGTCGCCTTCCGCAAAGCCGTCGGAGACTTGCGCCTATATTTCCGACGACGGAAAGCGCTGCACGGCGTCCGCCGCGTCCGGTAGCCGATTCTGCGCCAAGCACCAGGACAAGTGACCGCGGCGGAAGCGCCGCGGACCTTTCCCTTCATCGGGGAAGCGCGGCTACCCCATAAGCGAGCCGACGGAACGGTGGCGAGCGCAAGAGCTACGAAAAGAAACGCGCCATAGCGGAAGGTCGGGCCGCGGCGACGGTTCGCGTGATGCGCCATCGGGCGCGCGCGAGACGAGGAGGCGGTATCCCGCCGACGAAGTATCGCGCTGCGGACGATGGATGCAGCGCGCGGGAGGAGTCGAGCTTTTCCCCGAAGGGAGAGACGAACGCATGCGTTGTTTGCCCAGTTCCCGAGGATGCCCTGCGCGGTCACGGTCGGGGCCGCAGCCGAGCGGACCGAAGCAGGGGGAGGCGAGTTGTGCAGGACTGCGACCCGAAGGCATATATGTATATGTCGAGCGGTCGCAAGGACGCACAAATCGCCCGCCCTGCACAGGGAGCACGGTTGCCACGACCGTGACCGCACTGTGGAAGGCAAACCAGCACAGAGCAAGCGGCGGAGTGCGGCATAAGTGCGGCTCTTGTGGTATAATATACCCTATTCAATGGCAATGGGAATCACAGAGTCTGTAATTGAGGATATCAAGTCGAGGATCGACCTCGCCGAACTGATATCGTCGTACGGCATACAGGTGAAGCACGCCGGCGGATCGGCCAAGGCGTGTTGCCCGTTCCACCATGAGAAGACGCCTTCGTTCAACATCAACTCCGCAAAGGGCTTCTACCACTGCTTCGGCTGCGGCGAGTCGGGCGATGCCATAAAGTTCGTCCAGAAGCAGGAAGGACTCACCTTCGTCGAAGCCGTCAAGAAGCTTGCCGAGCAGTGCGGCGTCAAGATCGAGGAAACCGAAGACCCCAACGCCGGCCAGCGCAAGCGTCTCTACGCGCTGATGGCCGAGCTTGCCGCCTTCTACCGCCGCTGCCTCCTGCAGGCCAAGGAAGGCGAACTCGCGCGCAATTACCTGAAGGATCGCGCTCTCGACGGCTCAGTTGCCGAGGACTGGGGCATTGGCTACGCGCCGAACGGCGTTGCGAACATCCTGCGCTGGGCTGAGAAATACAAGTATACGCCCGAAGAACTCGAGGCAGCGGGCGTCATTAAGGCGCCGTCGCGCCCTGGCGACAGCGGTTACCACCGTTTCGCCGGTCGGCTCATGTTCCCCGTGCGCGACAAGCAGGGGAGAGTAGTCGCGTTCTCGGGCCGCCAGCTCATCGCGCAGAAGAACTCCGGGAAATACGTCAACTCGCCCGAGACTCTCATCTTCAAGAAGTCAAACGTCCTCTTCGGCTTTGACCGCGCCTCTCGCGCAATCGGCAAGGATTCGCACTGCGAAGTGATAGTCTGCGAAGGGCAGATCGACTGCATCCGTCTTCATTCGTCCGGCTTTGCAAACGCCGTCGCGGGCCAGGGAACCGCGTTCACCGACGAGCATGTCAGGATGTTGAAGCGCGTTGCGAGCCAGGCTGTCCTCGTGTATGACGACGACGCGGCTGGCCACAAGGCGACCATTCGTTCCGCAGGCATGTTTCGCGCGCTTTTGGAGAAGGGCGAGTCGATAATCTCCTTCCAGTGCCGCGTCGAACGTGCGAAGGAGCGCGACCCCGCGTCGATCGACGCTGTCGCGCGAGTGTCGAAAGCGGTCCTTGCGACTATCGCGGCGTGTTCATCGGCCGTTCTTAGGGCGAGCATGGTAGGCGAGGCGTCGAAGCTTCTGGGGCTTCCGTCTGCCGCGCTTACGGAAGAGCTCGAGGTAGTCAGGAAAAAGGCGTCTCTCGCCGCCCCTCGTCGCCAGTCGACGGACGCGGTGGTGCCGCAAGACGAAGATATCGACTTGCCTATTTCAGATCTGGACTCGGAGGTTCCTATTCCTGCGGCCGCCGAAGCGGCAGAGGTCGCTCCGCCACCGCCGCGCGAAATGGCTTTCATGCAGTTCCTTATGGCTAACGAGCGCGACAAGACGCTTGACGGCATGATTGGAGATTTTCGCATGGAGGCATCGAGCGGAGAAGACGCTTTCGCGGCGTTTGCGGCGAGTCTCGCCGGGCAGGAGAGGGCGTTGCTCGACGCCGTTCTCGTGGAGGTTGGCAAGACGCAGTCGAGCACCCTCAGCGCGACTGACATCATGCAGGATTTCGTTAGATCGTTCTGGGAGGCGCACTTGAAGCAAGTGCGCGGAACGCTGCCTGCGGTGGGCGACAGCGAGGCCAACAAAGAGCGCATGAAGATAACGATGGACTTGAAGCGCCTAAGGCAGGCACGCTGGGCCGTCGTAAAGGACATGATCAGGGATTTCATGCGTGAGAGACAATCCCGCCCTTAACCTTTCAACTTTCCAACTTTTCAGCTTTTCAACCTTTCAACTTTTCAACTTTCATAACACAAGGAGAAATAAAATGGACCTGAAGGAAGCAACGAACAGGATCGCCGCGCAAAAGGAACTCGTGGCGAAGATACGCGAAGAGGTGGGCAAGGTCATCGTCGGGCAGGAGAAGCTCGTCGACCGACTCGTCCTCGCCATGATCACAGACGGTCATATCCTCCTCGAGGGCGTTCCCGGCCTCGCCAAGACGCTTTCGTGCAACACTCTCGCAAAGGCGCTCGGGCTCGAGTTCAGGCGAATCTCGTTCACGCCAGACCTCCTTCCCGCCGACGTCGTCGGTACGCTCGTCTACTCGCCGAAGACTGGCGAGTTCACGCCGAAGAAGGGACCAGTCTTCACTAACCTGCTGCTCGCGGACGAAATCAACCGCGCGCCGGCGAAGGTGCAGTCCGCGCTTCTCGAGGCAATGCAGGAGCGCCAGGTGACGATTGGCGACGAGACATACGCGCTCCCTAAGCCGTTCCTCGTCCTCGCGACGCAGAACCCGATCGAGCAGGAAGGCACCTATCCGCTTCCCGAGGCGCAGGTCGACCGCTTTATGTTCAAGTGCCTTGTCGAGCCGCCGACAAAGGCTGACGAGCGTCGCATTATGCAGCGCTTTGCCGAGACTGCCGAGAAGCCCGAGGCGAAGACGGTCTGCGCTTCCGGCGACATCGAGACGCTTCGCGCCACGCTGAACGACGTCTACTGCGACGAGAAGGTTGGCGACTACATCCTCGAGATCGTATTCAAGACGCGCGAGTCCGACGCGATGATCCAGAATGGCGCCTCGCCTCGCGCGACGCTCGCCTTGAACCTCGCCGCCCGCGGCAACGCGCTTATGCACGGCCGCGCCTATGCGACGCCGCAGGATGTGAAGGAAGTGGTGCACGACGTTCTTCGCCACCGCATCCTACTCACCTACGAGGCCGAGGCGGAGAACGTGACGAGCGACAAGATCATCGACAAGATACTTAGTGTTGTTCCAGTGCCGTGAGTATTTTAGCCGCAAAGAACGCAAAGTACACATAGATTAGCGGTCGAAAATTGGCTGTGTGAAATTCTTTGTGATCTTTGTGTTCTTTGTGGCAAAAAAACAATGAGATTTATAAAATGGCGACTGACGTAAAGGAATTGATGGCGAAGGTGGGGAAGATACGAATCCTCACCAACCGGCTCATCGACGACCAGCTGGCCGGCGACTACCACTCCTCATCGACGACCAGCTGGCCGGCGACTACCACTCCACGTTCAAGGGCCAGGGAGTCGAGTTCGACGAAGTCAGGCCCTATATTGCGGGCGACGACGTCAGGACGATCGATTGGAACGTCACTGCGAGAACGGGCGTTCCCTACATCAAGCGCTACTCCGAGGAACGCGAGCTCACGATTCTCTTCCTTGTCGACGTCTCTGGCTCGCAGAGCTACGGTTCGCGCTCGCGCTCCAAGATGGAACTCGCTGCCGAGGTGACTGCGCTTCTCGCGCTCACCGCGATACGCAACCAGGACAAGATCGGGCTCGTTCTCTTCTCCGACAAGATCGTCAAGTACATCCCGCCGCGCAAAGGCCGCGACTCCGTGATGCGGCTCGTGCGCGAAGTGCTCGCCGCAGAGGATGAGGCGAAGGGCGGCACGGATGTCGAGGGAGTCTTAAAGTTCCTGAACGGCGTGCAAAAGCGCCGCGCAGTCGTCTTCCTCGTAAGCGATTTCATCACCGGCTCGCGCGGCGCATCTGCCGCGGACGGCCTTGCGCGTCTTCTTCGCGCGACGGCGCGACACCACGACATGATATGCGTGCCTGTCTCCGACCCTGCGGAAAGCACGCTTCCCGACGTCGGGCTCGTCGAGCTCGAGGACTCCGAGACCGGCGAACTCATGCTCGTCGACACTTCGAGCGTGAAGGTCAGGAAGGCGTTTGCGGCAAAGGCGGAAAGCGACCGCGAGGAGCTGACGAAGTTCTTCCGCAAGACTGGGATAGACACTCTCGACATTGCGACGGACAAGCCGTATATCGACGGCGTCCGAGCGCTCTTCAAGCGACGCGCAAGGAAAAGGTGAAATGAATCTTCTTCTCATAGCGGCGACCGTCCTCGAGATGAGCAGCGGTGGAATCGACCTCAAGGTCGATGCCGACCGCACGCAGATTGACCCGGGGCGGAGCGTCTTTCTTACGGTGACGATGAAGACGCCGAAGGACGTCAAGGCGTCGGTTCCCGATCTCCGCGACCGCGTGCGCGGCTTTTCGCTCGCCGAGGACTTCGCCGGGAAGCCTGTGAAGAACGCGGACGGGTCTCTTGTCGAGACCGTCAACTGGAAGCTCATACCAGAGCCTTGCGCCGACGTCTACAAGATTGCGCCATTTGCCGTGACTGCCTCGCCCCGGCTTCTCTCGACCGCGGCGGACGAAGGTTCACTTTCGTTTGTCGCAGGGCCAATCTATTTCGAGAACCCGCCCGCCCGCGAGACGGTGACCGGCGACATGGAAGCCGACCCGCAGAAGGACCTGCCGCCGCTTTCGTGGAAGCTTGTCGGCTGGTGCGCGCTCGCGCTCTTCGCCGTCGTCGCCGTGGTTGCGGCCGTGTGGTTCCTGCTGCGCTATCTCGCCCGCCGCATCAAGGAACACAGGATGAGCCCGATCGAGCGCGCATGGGTGGAGCTTGACCGCCTTCTCAAGAAGGGGCTTCCCGGTCGCGGGCGCTACAAGGACTTCTACGTGGAGCTCACGATGGTCGTCCGCCGCTATGTCCAGCGCAAGTACGGAATCCGCGCGCCGCACCTCACGACAGAGGAGTTTCTCGGCGAACTCGCGGGAAGCCGTCTCGGCGAGTGCTCGAACGTCGAGGGGCTCAAGGCGTTTCTCGAGTCTGCCGACATGGTGAAGTTCGCGGGCGTCCAGGCGACTCCGGAAATGGCCGACGATGCGACCGACTCCGCACGTGTCTATTTGAAGGGCGATTCGGCAGCCAAGACGGATGCGTCTTGATGGCTAATTTTGTTTAATTTCGAGGGTTGAGCCTCGCACGGAAAAAGGGTATAATACGCGGCAAAAATTTGGGAAGGCGAAATGACTCTTGCAGAACTCGAGAATGCGAAGGCGGAGAGCCTGAAGGAAATCGCCGCGGCGAACGACGCCGCTGCGGTCGAGGCGCTTCGCGTAAAGTATGTCGGCCGCAACGGTTCGATCCCCGCGCTCATCAAGGCGATGAAGGACGTTCCGAAGGAAGAGCGTCCCGCGGGCGGCGGCTCTTCCGGCGAGAAGCCGGTGGACGCCGATCTCACGCTCCCAGGCCGCTGGTGGGGGCTTGGCGTCAAGCATCCGCTCTCCCGCGTCATCGAGGAGACAGCCGCGATCTTCGGGCGACTCGGCTTCACAGTCGCCGACGGTCCCGAGCTCGAGACGAAGTTCAACAACTTCACCGCGCTCAACACCCCCGCTCACCATCCGTCGATGGACAGGAGCGACACTTTCTGGTTCGGCGAAGACTGCCTCCTTAGGACTCAGACCTCGCCAGTGCAAATCCGCACGATGATGGCGAACAAGCCGCCGATCCGCGTGATTTGCCCGGGGCGCACGTACCGCCGCGACACGACCGACGCGACCCACTCCGCGAACTTCCACCAGATCGAGGGGCTCTACGTCGACACTAAGCCCGTCTCGCTTGCCGACCTAAAGTCGGTGCTCGCGTACTTCGCGAAGGAGATGATGGGCGACGGCGTGACGGTCAGGTTCCGCCCGCACTTCTTCCCGTTCACCGAGCCGTCGGTCGAAGTCGACTTCACCTGCCATGTCTGCAAGGGCAAGGGATGCAACGTCTGCAAGCAGTCCGGCTGGATCGAGGTCGCGGGGGCCGGCATGGTCGATCCGCGCGTCTTCGGGCACGTCGGCTACGACCCCGAGAAGGTCTCCGGCTATGCGTTCGGCTTCGGCGTCGAGCGCATCGCGATGATCAAGTACGGGATTCCCGACATCCGCTGGCTCTACGAAAACGACGTCAGGTTCCTTTCGCAGCTCGCGTAGGATTTGGCAACTGGTAACCTGGAAGGGGGTGCGACATGATGGCGATCTACCGCTGGGAGAACGGAGGTCTCAGGGAGACTTCGGATTTCGCCCCGTCCTGTTGGATCAACCTCGTCGAGCCAACCACGACCGAGCTTGAGCGCGTTCTGACGCACACCGGCGTTCCGCGCGACTTCCTCACCGACCCCCTCGACGCCGACGAACGTCCGCGTTTCGACTACGACGACGACTCGTCCATTCTCATCGTCCACGTTCCCTACGCGGTCGAGGACGACGAGGTTGTTCCCTATCGCACGGTCCCTCTCGGTATCATTCTCGTCCGCGAGACGGTCATCACCGTCTGCAGCGCGCAGACGCCTGTCACGACGGCGTTTCTCGACCAGATCCGCCGCGTCTGCCCGCCGTCCGACCGCTACCGCTTTGCGTTCCGCCTTCTCTGGCACGGCGGCGTGCTGTTCCTCCGCTATCTCCACGACATCCACCAGCGCTCGCTTGCGCTCGAAGACGAGCTTCACGAGTCGATTTCGAACGAGGTGCTCTTGAAGCTCCTCACGATCGAGAAGTCGCTCGTCTACTTCACGACGTCGCTCAAGGCCGACACGATTGCGCTTGCACGCGCGAACACGGCGCGCCAGCTCGTGATGAGCGAAGACGACCGCGACCAGCTCGAGGACGCGATGGTGGAGTACCAGCAGGCGCTAGAGACGGCGACGATACACGCGAACATCTTGAACGGCACGCTCGACACTTTTGCGTCGCTGATCAACAACAACCTGAACAACGTGATGAAGTACCTGACGGCGGCGACGATTCTTCTCGCCGTGCCGACGCTCATCGCGTCGATCTACGGCATGAACATTCCGCTGCCGTTCCAGCAGCACGGCAATGCGTTTGCGATAGTGATGGGCGTCTCGTGCGTCCTCGCCATTCTCATCGGCGCGCTCTTCGTTATCCTTTCCCGCAACCGCAAGTTCTGACGAAAAGAGTCAGACCCTTCTATAGAAGATTACTGTATATGATTCCCGTGTGCGCGGCGGATTTGCCGCGGAAGCTGCTATCCCGATGTCTCCGATCCTGGCTGCTGCTGCAAATGGGAATTCAGTATCTGACGTGTGTGACTTGTGACTGCGATTTTGGGTCATGGCTTGCGTGGTGCGACCGGTGTGCAGCGAGGTTCTCCACGACAAGCAGTCCCGTCGATCCTGAGAAATGCGCAGGTCAGGATCAGTGCGGCAAATACGCCAAGGGCAACAGAGAGGTTGGTGGCGTTGGCAATGCAACCGATCGCCGGCGAGACCATGAAGGAGCCAGCGAAGCCCATTGCGCCGACGAAGGTTAGGGCAGATGCTGCCGACATCGAGGTTGTCTTGTTCGTCTTTGAATACAGGATCGGTACGAGAGCCGAGATGCCGAATCCGGCGATGCCATATCCTCCTGTTGCCATCAGGACTAGGGGAAGAGGTGACAAGCCGAGGAACGGAGACGAAAGCGCGGTGGCCATGCCTATCGCCACTAGAAGCGAATAGGAGTGGAAGACCTTCCCAGCGCCATATCGATTTACGAGAGGGTCTGCCGAGAATCGTCCAAGAGCCGTCATTGCGCCGACCGCGCAATAGCCCCACTTAACCTGCCCAGGAGGTGCGCCGAGGGAGTCGTGGTAGAATACGCCTACCCAGTTGTTGATTGCCCCTTCGCATGCGATGACCACGAGCGCGGCGAGTCCGACAACAAGCAGTTGCGCGTCGGGCAAGCGCAGCCGCCCCCGCCCAGGCTTCGCCGCCATGTCGTCGTCTTTCGGAAGCCAGCGCAGAAATGAGAGATGCACGACGACTGCAATGACGAGGACCGCGGAAAGTCGACATTCAGGAGGGACGCCGAGATAGGAAGCAGAAACCGCGCCGACAGATGCGACGAGGCACATGAGGCTGAAGATCGCATGAAATGATCCCATGATCGTCCGCCCTGCGCGGCGTTCAACGATTCCCGCCTGAGTGTTCATCGATATGTTGAACAGATTGCCCGTCGCCGCGAGGCAGGCGGTTGTGGCGCACCAAAACGGGAAAGATGCGCGCGAGAGGAAGCAGACCATTCCGCCGACGGTCGACGCAAGATAGAGGATTGTTGACAGGATGAGGCAACTGCGGCTTCCAAACTTTGCCGTCAGTGCGCTCGCGAACGCGAAGCTTGCGAGGCATCCTGCGGGGCCGGAGAAGAGGAGCCACCCCAGCTTGCGTTCGTCGAGTCCGAGTAGCAGCTTCGCGTCGTCGATTGAAGACCCCCATGTCGCGCAGACGAGTCCAAGCAGCGCGAAGTGCGCCGCGACAGCCGTCCGCTCCCTTGACAATGTCCGTGTCGTCTCCATCTGGCGTTGATTTCCGTTAGTGTTCCGCCCTGTAGTCGCGCATTGTACAGCCGAACCGCCTATGGAAGAGCTTTTTCAGGTAGGCGTCGTTGCCGAATCCGCACAGTTCTCCAATCTGACCTATCGGCGTCGATGTCTCCGACAGGATTTCGCAGACGCGCTTCAGGCGCTCGGTCTGCAGGGCGTCGCAGATCGTCGTGCCGGCGACTGCCTTGAAGTTTTTCTGGAGAAGCCTGAGAGACGTGCCTGACGCCTTCGCGACATCCGCGACGGAAATATCCGTGGATGTCGCGTAGGTGCGGATGAACTCCTGGGCCCGGCCGACCATTCGCCCCGTCTCCCGCGTGTCGGTCGTCGACATGCGCTCCACGACGCCCTTGACGCCGAATGTCATTGGCGGCATTCGCCGCTTTTTCCCGGCAATCAGCTCGACGAGCATTTCGGCGGCAAGGTATCCGCCATGGGCAAAATCGGGAACCACGCTTGAAAGCGTCGGAAGCGTCTGACGGCAGATGAACTCCTCGTTGTCCACGCCGAGCACAATGGCCTGCTCCGGAATCGGCACGCGGGCCAGAGCGCAGGCGTCGAGGACGTCCTTCGCCCTTGCGTCGCACGCGGCGAATATGCCGCATGGCTTTGGCAGGCGCTTCGACCACTCGGCGAGCGCGGCGAGTTCGTTGCGGTGGTTGCTCCGCGCGGTTCTTGGCGACTTGAACTCCGAGAAGGAGCACCCGGCCGCCGCCGCGAGCCTGCGGAACGCCGCGCCGCGCTCGCCGCTCCATTCGTCGTCGGTGCGCGTTCCGACAAAGGCGAAGTGCGCGAGGCGTTTTCCGGCGAAGACCTTTGCGGCAGATTCCGCAACGGCGGTGTTGCTGCAGTACACGCTGCCCCAGCGCAGTGTCGTCGGCGCGGCAGGTCTTGCATTGACGAAGACCGCTGCGCGGCATCCGAGCGCTTCAACCGAGCGCAGGGTCGCTTCGTCCGTGGCGCCGAGGATGATTCCGTCCGGCCGCCAGGCGCGGAACTCCTCCCGGCGACGGCGGGGGGTGCCTATTCCGTAGAGCTGCGCCTGAACGTCGGGATGCACCGCCGCGTAGTGCAGTATCCCGCCCGACATCTCGCGCGACGCCTTCTGCATCGCGTACAGATGGGCGAGGATGCGTATTGGCCTGTCTCTAATCGCCAGCATGGGCATAGTATAGCATAATTTCCACCGTCGCATTTCGCACTGTGCGTAAAAAACAATGTTTAATGCGCATAAAGACATAGCGTCCATGAATGTCTTTTGCTATACTGTTGGCACAAACAATGATGGAGGAACTGTCATGAAGGCAAGTACAATTGCTATACTGTTCGCTGCAATCCCGGCGCTTGCATTCGCCGAAACGCCCGACAGGTTCGTGCGCTACGTCGAATCGACCGGCTCGCAATACGTCGATACCGGCGTCACGGGCCGCTGGAACACCAGGGTCGAAATGCAATTCGAATGGATGAACATCGACGAGCAGATGATGCTCGGCTGTGGAGATTGGTCGGACAGCACCCGTTTCTACGCCTGCTACTGTTTGAATTCCGACGGCAACATCGCGACGGGCCAGAGCTCCTACGAGAAAGTGGTGTACACGAATATCGCGAACAGCACATGGAACTCCTGGTTCGAGAAGAACCGCGTTTACGACTACGCCATCGAGTTCACCGCCAAGGACGGCGATGGCAACTCCACCCGGAAGATCGTGATCGACGGCATCAAATTCCGGAATGAGACCACGGCGGCCGTGGACACAGGGAAGAATCTCTATCTCTTCGCCCACAACCGCGGCAGCGAGGTGCGTTACTACAGCAAGGCGCGCTGCTACCGTCTCAGAATCTGGCAGGGCACGACAGCGGGCGGCGAGCAGGTGCTCGTGCGCGACTTCATTCCCTGCATGAAGAATGGCCGCGCCGGCCTCTACGATGCCGTGAGCGGCGACATCCTCTATTCCGGCTCCGGAACCGATCTCGTCGCCGCCGACGAAAACAGCGAAGTTCCCGACGAGTTCGTCGAATACGTTGAATCGACGGGCGCGTGCTTCATCGACACGGAAGTCGATGCCCGCTCCGGCACCTCGGCCGAATGCGATGTGGCGGTCCTCCACAAGAACTCGCTCCGCCTCGGACTCCTCGGCGCCCTTGCGGCGGACGGAACCTATTTCGACCTCATCCACGCCTACCAGGGCAAGTTTGCGTGCAGCTATGGAACGCGCGGCGAAACGGGAGGATCGTATTGGACGGGGGACCGCTACTACGTCGCCTCGTCACTCGCCGTCGGAGTCCAGGCCCTTACCGTCGCGGCGAATGGCTCCGCCACCACCAACACCGTTTCCAGTGGCACGGACGCCGCCGAAATCGACACCGGTCTTTCTCTCCATCTCTTCGGGCGCAACGTGGGCGGCAACATCGACAGCCGCGGACTCTATCGCCTCTACGGGCTGAAAATCAAGCAGGACGGAGTTCGCGTGCGCGACTTCAAGCCGTGTCTCAAGGACGGTGCTTTCGCCCTCTACGACGGCGTTTCCGGACGAATCTTCTACCCCAAGCGCGGCCTCCTGAACGGCCCCGTGCGCCAGACCCAAGTCAAGGCGAAGGATCTTATCTTCGTCGATTACATCGAATCCGACGGCACCCAGACGCTCGACACGGGCGTCCGCGCCCGCCACGGGACGCGTGCAAAAGGCGAGTTCGCCTGGGCTGAGGCGCTCCGCGAACTGAAAATAGAAAAGGGCCGCTATCTTGAAGAACCCATTTACCGGCATCTACGCGTGTTCCTCGGCGCCGACGACCCAAGCTACTGGCCAACATACTACTACATGGTTTACGCCGAAGACCGGTATCTGGCCGGATACTACGGGAACGGTGTTGGCAAAAGCAACAGCGAAGTCAAGTATTGGGATTGGGCCATGGCCGGCAGCGACTGGGTCCTGATGACGACGGCCGGGGTGAAGTATTCTTTCGACGCCTCGTTCATGGACGAAGCGCAGACAATCGAATGGAATGGAACGAACGTCTGGTCGCTCTCCAACTCCGCCGATTTCGATTCCGGCAAGAACCTCCACATTTTCTCTTCCGGCTCGCGCTACCGCTCCGCCGCGCGCTGCTACGGACTCGAAATCTGGCAGGATGGCGTGAAAGTCCGCGACTTCAAGCCCTGCATCTACGAAGGCAAGGCCATGCTATACGATGCGGTTTCGAAGTGCGTGTTCCGCCCGTCGCCCGACATCCCCGCCTCGAAAACCGGCGGCGTCATACTCACCGGCGACGAGAAGCCCGACTGCTATGTCGATTACGTCGAATCCGACGGCACGATCTATGTGGACACCGGCGTGAAGGGCAGGTCCGGCACGGCATCCGACATGAAGGTGCGCTTTATGGAAACGGGCGACATCGGCGTCGCTTGCGCCTACAACAGCTCTCTGGCCAGCGACTACAGGCGCTTCTACCTCTGCTACAACCTCATGAAGTACAGTAACGCGATCCAATACGGCTACGGCACCGCGCAGACGGCGTTTTCGGCGGCGACCGCGCGCGACTACGTGATCGAGACGTCGCTTTCCGTCGGTTCGCAGACCTTCACGGTTGACGGAACGCGAAAAGCGACCAATGCCGATACGAAGGCAATCGACACGGGCCTGAACATCTGGTTGTTCGCCTTCAATTTGGACAATGCGCCGCAGTATCCCGGCAAGACGCGCATCTACTACATGAAGATGTACCAGGGCAATGCCGACGGCTCGAACATGCAGCTCGTGCGCAACTTCAAGCCGGTACGCCTCACAAACGGGCTGGTGGCATTGTGGGACTTCGTGGAGAAGAAGGCGTATCTACCGCAGCTCGTGTCCGCGCCCGGAACATACGCCCAGTTCCCCGTCGTCGGCAGCACAGGCGACAAGATTAACGCGGGCACGGTGATCCTCATTCGCTGATGCGGCGACAGGAGATTTTAGGTGCCGTGCTGGCGGCGGCTTTTTTCGCCGCCCCTTGTGCGGTCGCCGTGCAAACGGCGGGCATCGAATGGACGCTCGGTCGCAACGCGACACGCGAGGGCGATATCGTCGTCATCGACACGCAGGGGAAGCGCAACGGCGGCGCGGCCCATGCGAAACTCGACCTCGGCGGCCTGACGGGCGGCGTCCGCGCCACAATCCGCGCACGGGGGCGCGGCATCGGGCGGCCTGACAAATCCTACTTTGGCTTGAAGTTCATGTTCCACTACCGCGACCCGGCGTCCGGCGCGGAAAAGTGGCCGCAAGCCGACCACAAGGGCGGCGACTTCGACTGGACGACGCTGGAACTGACAACCGACCTCGGCCCGACGTCGGTCGGCGAAGTCGGCGTCACGCTCGGCCTCCAAAATGTGGCGGGCAAAGTCGAGTTCGACGTATCTTCGTTCAAAGTCGAGCCGTTCGCGCTCTACGAGTTCCCGCGCCACAATCAGGACTACAAGGTAAAATATCCGGATGGTGATTTTAGCCACAAAGAACGCAAAGAGCACAAAGCCTCCGCATCTCCGCGTCTCTGCGTGAGAAAACAGCTACGCGGCGCGATGCTGCCGCTGGACCCGACGGAAGACGACATCAAGACGCTGGCCGAGTGGGGCGGGACGATCGGACGCTTCCAGATGTCGCGCAACTTTCAGAAGATCGACGCCAACTTGGATTTCCCTGAATACGAAAAATGGCTCGACGGACGCCTCGATCTTCTCGAGAAGGTTCTCGTCTGGGCGCGGAAATACGGAATGAAGATTTGCGTCGATCTGCACGTTCCGCCCGGGAGCATACGCGACAACTCCGAAATGCGCATGTTCACCGACAAGGCATGTCTCGACCTCTACATCAAGTGCTGGGAGAAGATCGCGCGCCGTTTCAAGGGAAACGCCGATGTCATCTACGGCTACGACCTCCTAAATGAGCCGCACCAGAACCGTCACGAGGTGCCGTTCTCCTACTGGGATGCGCAGCGGCTTGCGGCCGAGGCGATACGGCGCATCGACCCTGCGACGACGATCGTCATGGAGGCCAACTGGTCGTCGTCCGCTCCCGCCTACGAATACATGTCGCCGCTCGCGATGGACAATGTCATCTACGAAGTCCACATGTACATTCCTTCCGACTACACGCATCAGGGCGTGCATGGATGGAGTCCGGCGAAAAAGTGGCCCGACGAATCCAAGGAATGGAACAAAGAAATGCTCCGCGCCAAGCTTGCGCCCGTCGTCGCGTTCGCGCAGCGGCACGACGCACGGATATTCGTCGGCGAGTTCTCCGCAATCGCGTGGGCGCCCGGCGCGGAGCGGTATCTGAAGGACTGCATCGAACTTTTCGACGAATACGGCTGGGACTGGTGCTACCACGCCTTCAACGAATGGCGCGGCTGGAATGTCGAGTACGCGGGCGAATCGCGTGAAAAACTGCGCCGCGTCGGCGACACGCCGCGCAAGAGGGTGTTGATCGAAGGATTGAAAGGGAAGAAGGGAAAATGAAGAAGGGGAAAACGGCTGCAAACGCGCTTTCACGGCGCGGGTTTCTGAAGGCTGGGCTTGCAGGCGCGGCGATGACGTTGGCCGATTGGCGGCTTTGGGCGGCGGAAGAGGGCCTCCCGGAATACTACGGCGACTATCTTGTCGGCGTCGCCCGACGTCTGCGGGCGCTTTCGGCGAAATGCGACGACGGTTTTTTCTTCATTACCGATTTGCACATCCCGTCCAACAGGTGCGTTTCCGGGCGCATTCTTGCCAAGTTGATTGCCGACACGGGCGTCAAGAAAGTGCTTTGCGGCGGCGACATGCCGGAGGCGTTCGGCGGCAAGGCGTCGGTGGACAGGACGATAGCCGCGTACCGTGAACAGTGGGTGAAAGCGGTCGAGAATGCGGGCGGAGAGTTCTATCCGGCAAAGGGCAACCACGACTTCACGATCCGCGACAAACCCTCTGCCGCAAACGGCTTTACCTACTCCAATCGAGAAGCACACGACATTCTAATGGATACTGCGGCGGTCAAGGCAAATGCCGTCGTGAATCTGGAAGACCCGGAGGCCTGCTACTACTATTTCGATGCGCCGTGCGGCGGCATCCGCTACATCGTGGCGGACACGACGGACAGCGTGAGAACCGACCGCACCTACTGGGCGGTGAAATACGGCATGGGCGAGCGGCAACTCAAATGGCTCGCCGGAAACGCGCTCGCGACGCTGCCCGCTGGATGGGTTGCCGTCGTGATGCACCACATCCCCATAACGGGGATTGTCAGCGGCGAGGCGGAGAACCAGACGATCTTCGCGCCGTGGTGTAACATTCTCGAGGCGTACCAGAACCGCGGCAAGGTGTCGATCGGCGGGAGGGATTATGATTTCTCGAACGCCCAAGGGCGCATCCTCTGCAGTCTCACCGGACACGAACACGCCGAGAGGCAGACTTTCCGGAACGGGCTTTGGCACATCACCGAACCTTGCGACGCGGCGTATAGCGACTACATTGTCGGCTCCTCGCCGTGGTGCAAGGACCTGCCGAAGAAGGACAAGGGTACGGTTTTCGAGCAGACGTTCGACGCAATCCACATCGACAGGAAAAACAACGTCCTCCACTTCACGCGCGTAGGAGGTGGCGCAGACAGGACCGTGCGCCTCGCTCCGCTGTATCTCACGGCTGGTGGCGAAGTGCGGCTTTTGGACGGTACGTGGGACTGCTACGACGCAGACCGGGCGCGGAAGGAGAGGAATCCGCTCAACAAGTACCAGAATTTCTTCAGGTATTTCAACGACGTTGCGGAAATCTCGTCTTCGCAGACGCTTGTCGCCAAGAAGCCGGGTGAAGCAGTCGCGCTCGGGACTCGGGCAGACGGGAAGAGGGACGTCCTGCCAGTTGTCGTCGAGGCGGCCGCGCGCTGCCGCCTCCGCGTCGGATCGTACAACATTCGATTTACGACCGGCGACGTCGGTACGGAAAATGCATGGGAGGAGCGTCGCGACGATCTGGTTGCGCTCATACGAAGGCTAGACCTCGATGTATTCGGTGCACAGGAAGTCCGCCCCGAACAGGCCGCGTTCCTCCGCGAGAGGCTCACCGAGTTCGAATTCATAGGCGATCATCGTGCTGCGGACCGCGTGAGCGACGAGGCGTCTCCCGTGTTCTACCGCAAGAGCCGCTTCGATGTCGAGAAGAGAGGCACGTTCTGGCTTTGCGAGACGCCGTACGTCCCGGGCGTCGTCGGTTGGGGCGCCGCGTGTCCGCGCGTGTGCTCATATCTCGTGTTGCGCGAGAAGACGTCGGGGATGCGTTTCTGTTTTGCCAACACGCATACCGACCACGTCAGCGCCGAGGCTCGCGAAAAGGGAATGCTGCTCATAATTAATCGAATGAAGGAGTTCGGCGGCGGCGCTCCGATAATATTCACGGGAGACCACAACTGCCCCGAAACGGATGCGCCCGCCATTGCAGTCGCGAAGATTCTCCGCAACGCCCTCTACGAATCAGAAACGTCGCCCACAGGGCCATGGCGGACTTTCAACGGCTGGAAGCATCTGGACGTGGAGACCTCCGTGCTCGACGCCTTCAGGCTGAAGCCCGACCCGCGCAACGACAAGAGGTTCGGGCAGAGAATCGATTACATCTACGTGTCGCCAGCCGTGAGGGTCCTCGAATATGCGACTGTTGCAGAGCCGCGTACGCATCGTCGTCTCTATCCTTCGGACCATTTTCCGGTCGTCGCGACGGTTCAGATTTCTTGACCGGTGACATCCCCCGCGGATTTGCCGCAGTCGAGGACGGCCGCTACCGCGCGGTCTGCATGCGCTACGTCTACCTGAACCCCGTCCGCGCCGGGATGGTTAAGCACGCTGCCGACTATGCCTGGAGCTGGATCGCCACGTCTGACGGCACTTTCGCGGGGTCTGTCCCCGAGGAGAGGTTGATGCGGAGGGTGGCGCAGATAGGGGCGGGGAAGATATTCGGAAGTCTCGCGTTTGTGGCTGCGACTGCGTTTGCGCTAGGTGACAGGTTTCGGTCGCGGAGCGTCGTGGCGCGGGAGGTGGGAGAGATAGGCTACGCGACGCACGGCTGGCGGCTCGCGAAGGCGGCGGAAAGGGTGGCGTGAAGGGAGAAGAGGCGATGAAGGCCAATAAAATAGCGGGTTTCGTGGGGCCTGTCCCCGCGATGCCTGTTGGTGTTTATTGGCGAGTGTTTGCGAGGGAGGAGATGCGATCTACATAGGTGGCGTAGATTTTCTCTGCATCGAGCTCGGATAGAAGCGAGGCGAAGTCGGGCGTTGACGCTTGGACTTTCTTCGCCGCAGCCATGAACGAGGCCGGGTCCTTCGCGTCGTAGACCGCGCCTGCGTTGTGCCTCTCGAGAATCGCGGCACATTCGCCGCGCAGCGACGTCACCATCCTGAGATTGTGCGCCGCATAGTCGCCGAGCTTGTAGGGAAGCCCGACGAAAGTGTCGTCGGAAAGCGGTATCACGCCAATCGACGATTTGTCCAAGAGATTGTCGAGTTCGTCGCCGGAGAGATAGCCGTGGAAGCGGATCCGCGGCGAATGTGCCGCGAGCGCACGCCACTCCGCTTCGCGCTCTCCCGCTCCTGCGATGTCGAGCGTCGCGTCTTCGTTTTCGAGAATCGCCTTTATCGCCGCCGAGAGATCATAGCCGCGGCCGAAGTTTCCCGCGTAGACGAACGATAGCGGCGGCCGTTGCACGTTTGCGCCGCGCACTTTGCTCGTGTCTATGCCGTGGTAGAAGCGCGCGTATTCCCGCGCACCATTCGCGCGTGCAATATCGCTGTAGGCGTCACATACGCCTGTCACGAGGTCTGCGCCGCGATACGCGCGCTTGGCGGCGCGGCGAAGGGGAAGGAGCGCAATCGCGGAAATGAACTTTAGTGGCGCGGGGAAGAGACGCTCGAAAGTCTCGGGCCATGCGTCCATTACATCGACAACGATCTT
This sequence comes from uncultured bacterium, assembly GCA_902801025.1. Lineage (GTDB taxonomy): Bacteria > Verrucomicrobiota > Kiritimatiellia > RFP12 > UBA1067 > UBA1067. Next base: position 18,822 of record CADCGZ010000057.1, read on the forward strand.
CGCGCCGAATTCCTTTTTCATCGCAAGCGCGGCGTCTGCCGTCGATAGCGGAGGCATGGAGATTATTATGATGTCGGGCTTTCCTGATTCTTTCGCCTCGGCGCGGGCATCGGCAAGCCAGTTTGCGGCGTATGCGCGGTGGCTCGCGATCCTCTTGAACGATACGTTGCCTGAATAGGGCGGCGTCTTGATGAGCTTGAGACGGAAGGGCGCTTCAATTTTTGAAAGAATGCGCGGCGCTTTCTTCGCGTGGGAGAAGTCGCTTGTCCACAAGGTCACGTCGTGCCCTGCCTTCGCAAATGCCTCGGCCATTAGCCAGTACCGCTGCGGGCGGAAGCCCTCTGCGGGGAGGTTGTCGAAGGGGTTCTCTATCCAGACTGTCATCTGCGCGTATTATCCTAAAAAATGGCGCATGAAGTCAAGCGGCCGCTGTTTTGATATAATACTTTCCCCAAGGAGCATAAGATGAACGTCGTATCTCTCGTAGGCAGGCCCAACACGGGCAAGAGCGCGCTTTTCAACCGCATCGCGAAGAAGCGCGTCGCCATCGTATTCGACCAGCCGGGCGTGACGCGCGACCGCGTGACGCGCGAGGTGGACGTCCTTGGACGCAAGATAATGCTCGTCGACACCGGCGGCATCGCATTTGACCGCAGCGTCACGAACGACCCTCTCGATGAGGAGACGAAGAGCCAGGCCGCGCTTGCGGTCGAGGACTCCGCCGTGTGCGTCGTCGTAGTGGACGCGCGCGCGGGCATCACTCCTCTCGATTCCGAAGTCATTCAGCGCGTCCGCAAGTCTGGCGTTCCGTGCGTCATCGCGGCGAACAAGTGCGACACTCCCGACGACGACTGGCGTGCCGCGGAGTTCGAGAGGTTCGGACTTCCCGTGTTTACAACGAGTGCGGAGCACGGTCGCGGCGTAGATGCGCTCGTGAAGGACTTTATTTCAAAGCTTCCCCCTGTCGACCCAGAGGAAGAGTCCGGCAAGCGTCCGCTCAGGGTCGCGGTGGTCGGCCGTCCGAACGCCGGCAAGTCGTCGTACATCAACCGGCTACTGAACGCGCCTCGCGTCATTGTCTCGGAAATCGCGGGCACTACGCGCGATGCAGTCGAAGTTCCTTTCACGATCGGCACTGGTCCCGAGGCGCGGCGCTACATGCTTGTCGACACGGCTGGAATGAAGCCGCACACGAAGATGTCGAAGACCTCCGTCGACAATTTCTCCCTCTTCCGTTCGGAGCAGGCAATCGAGGAAGCGGATGTCGTGATTCTCCTCCTCGACCCGGTGATGGGGCCGACGATGCAGGATAAGCGCATTGCGGGCAAGATCCTCGACGCGCACAGGGCGTGCGTACTCATGCTCAACAAGTGGGATCTCGCGCTGGAGAAGGGGATAACGAGCGAGAAGAAGGCGGCAGAGGCAGTCCGCAAGATGATGCCGTTTTTGAACTTCGCGCCGATAGTCTTTTGCTCCAACAAGTCTGGCTACAACATCCGCCGCACCGTTGAAGCGATTGACCGCGCCGCCGCGTCGGCGAGCGAGAGGATTCCTACCGGGATGCTCAACAACTCCATCGTCAAGGCGACTAAGAAGACAGTCTCGCCGATGGTCAGGGGCAAGCGCCTCAAGATCTACTACGGGCTCCAGGTTTCGACGAACCCGCAGACGATACGGCTTTTCGTGAACGACCCAAAGCTCGTCACTCCCGCGTACTTAAGCTACATCGAGAAGAACATCCGCGCGCGCTTCGGGCTTGAAGGGGCTCCGCTCAGGATCTTCATGAAGGCGCGCACCCGCAAGACCGCCGCTACCGCCAGCCAGCCGGAATGAGCCGACCCCCTTGCGCAGGCGGCGGGAATATGATATACTTCTTTCTCCTATGCGGGATCGGGGGCTAACCGGTTTCGCCTTGTAAACCGCGGACAAAACCCTGGGAAACGGGCACAAATCCGCAAAAAGGAAAGAAAAAAGAAG
>CADCGZ010000058.1 GCA_902801025.1 uncultured bacterium
TCGGCGTCGATGCGGCTCACCGCGTCGGCGACGCTGCGGGAAAGCTCGTTTATGCGGACGGAAATCTCCTCTGCCTCCGCCGCCCATTCGGACGCGGCGGGGAAATGCTTTGCAACCGAAGCGAACACGGGGCCGAGCTTCGCGATCGCCGTCTCAGCGCCGTCGTCGCCGCCAAGCGCCTCGGTGATCGCGTTTGCGCCTTCGACGATTTCAGCGGCATGCGCTGCCGCGGCATGGCGCTCCGCGATGTCGTCGTCGTCGGAAGTGACATTCGCTTCCTCGAGCTCGCCTACCTGGAACTTTAGGAGATCAATCTCGTCCTCGACGGACGCGCCTCCTTCGAGAGACGCGATCTCGTCGGCGGTCTTGCGCCACTCGCCGTAGGCGGCGGAGTATTTTGAAAGCCCGACGCCGCCGAAGCGATCAAGCGTAGAGCGCTGGAAGTTCTCTTCAAGGATATTTTGGTTCGCGCGGGGGCCGTGTATGTCGACGAGACGGCGGCCGAGCTCCTTTAGCTCCGAGACTGCGACGCTCTCGTCGTTGACCCACGCGCGCGAACGGCCTTCGGCGGTAACGGTGCGGCGGACGACAGTGCCGCCGAAGTCGGCTTCGACTTCGGCTTCCTTCGCGCCGTCGCGCACTACAGAGCTGTCGGCGCGACCTCCAAGCACGAGCTCAAGCGCCCCGATCAGGACGGATTTTCCCGCGCCCGTCTCGCCAGTGACGACATTGAGCCCGGGCCCGAATGCGACTTCGACCTTCTCGACGACAGCAAGGTTAGAAACTGCAAGCTTGTTCAGCATCTACAAAAAAGACAATGTCCCAAAAATCGTTCCGCCATGGAAAGGTGGAGCGGGCGATGGGAATCGAACCCACGTAAGAAGCTTGGGAAGCTCCTATTCTGCCATTGAATTACGCCCGCGTCAAAACGTGGTGATGCGCACATTATACCAAATTTTTCCGCGTGTGGGTGAAGCAACTTGATTTCAGTGTTCCCGACAATCGCTTTCGGCAATTTGGCAGAATGTGCAACGCGGAATAACTTATTTCCCTCTGCTGCCTTCGTGGACGAACTTCGATGCGATATCCTGGGAAAAGAATTCGCGCGGGTTCGTGCCTCGGGGAACGACGACTTCCCTCCCCTCCCAACCAATCCACGACGGCACAAGCTTGCCGCTCGTCTTGTCCGGCGTCGTTCCGTATACGACCGTCTCGGGCGAGAGTACGAACTTGACTTCGAATCCGAGCTTGCAGGCCGCGAACACCTTGCTGACTTTGTGCTGACCTGGAAATAGCGGCATCGACTGCACCGTCGCGGGGATCGCGAGTATTCCGTATTCAAAGTCATCCCTGACCCGGTGCAGGAGATTGCGGCCCAGCGCAACAACCGGTCGCTCGCCAAACTTATCCGGGACAAAGACATCGCGGCCTTCGCCGAGGAACATAAGGGCGTTTGCACCATCCTCCCCCTCTTCGGACCAGAGGAAGTCGCCCGTAATGTGGAGGCGACGGTGGAGTTGGTCGTCGCAAAGGAACAGATGTGTGCTGAATAGCCCGTCTACCGGCAGGGCATGGGACTTCAGCGATATTTTCCTCCTCCCATGTGTTACGGTGTTTGTTATTCCCCCGGAAACCTTGACAGTGCTCCAGGATATCTCGACAGGAACCCCGACTGTTCCGCCGTAGAGCGCAGGTGCGCACCCGTCGAAGGCGTCACCCGCGATTCGTGGCGAGTCAGAACCTTCGAAGACCACTAGGTTCAGCTTTGGCGATTCCGCAAATGCCCTTGCCGCGATATTGGTGAGGCCATAAGACTTGATATGTACCGTCTCGAGCTCCGGCGACCGCATAAACGCCTCAGCCGGAATCTCCCTTGCGCTTCCATCGACATACAGATAGCGGATTCCCTTGATGTTCTTGATGCGCTTGTCCGCCACTTCACTTGGCAGCCCCTCCGGACGCTCCTTCACGGTGCCGTAGTATGTGGCTTCGTCCGGGCCAGTCTTCGCCAGCAGAAGTTTCGAGCCGAGCCCAGGCTGGGCGATGATCAGCTTCTCCCCATGAATCGGCCCCTTAGAGCAGCAGTCAGCGATCCAGCCCTGGAATTCCGGCGACGAATACTGGGCGTTCCACCAGTTGTTGCCGTCTGGATAGTAGTTAAGGCGCACATCGGCGCCGGCCTTCCTGTAGGCTTCCGCCATCGTGTTGACCTTGTCGTCGATTTCATGATACGCCTCCGACAAGGCGAACCACCAACGGCCCGGACGGTACCTGTCTACCGCCGGCAGGAGGAACTGCCACGACGGATATGTCGCGCATACGCCGGCGTAGCGCCCGGGATATTCGCGCATCATCGAAAGCGCCGCGGACGCCCCTGAGCCAAGTCCCGTAAGCACAATGGCGTTTGGATCGATCGTTCCCCTTCCCTTCGCCACGAGCTCCCGCTGCAGCTCGAAGACTAGGTCCGCGTACATCCGAAGGAGATCCAGATTGGCAGGCGGATCGCCAGAGGGAGGGTTTGAGCAAAACGAATAGCGATGTGGATAGTGAAGATACGACGCCCGCGTGGCGAAATCTGGCGGCATGATCGCCAGCAGATGGCAGGGATGAGCAAAGACGAAGGAAGGATCTCGGACGGCATCGAAGACGCCGGTCTGCCTGAACATCTTCTTGAGATCGGTCCCTTGTTCGCCGCTTCCCGCGATGTAGACGACAAGCGGCATCGGACCTCTCCCCGGGGCCGGAGAGAACAGGAACGGCATCTTCTCCACGGTGCAAGTGTAGCAGCTTAGCACGTCGTTCGTTTTGCTCTCCCAGCATTCGAGGCGCTTTTTGTATGACGAATAAGCCGGATCCCCCTCCTTCGGGAACCCGCGGTGGAACCAGCCCGTACGGAAGCGGTACTTGCGCGCGAGGGCCTTGAGTTCATCGTCTTCCTCGTATGGAGATATGCGGCCAGGGCACCCATAGCCGGGCGTAACCCCGACCTCGGGCATCTTGAGGGGCCCGTGCAAGTCGAAGAACCGGAAGAGGTCGCCGCTCCTTTCGTACCACGTCGAGACGAAGTCCAGATAATTGTCGCCGCCGTGCACGATCTCGTTCTGCGTGATTTCGCAGGGCGACTTCGAAAGATCGATAAGCTCGCGCGTGGTTCGCTGGCTGACCACATGGGGCGGGCTGTTCCGAACGGAATTCCAGAACCCCTTGACCGGCATGGGCGCACGCTTCGGCGGAACCCGCCAATGCCCGGGCTTGGCGCCTTTGCGTGGCTTGACCACGGAAGACGCGCCCTTGCCGGCAGATTCAGTCGTGGTGGATTCCCCGCCATCGCCAGAGCGAAAACGATAGCATCCCGGACAGACGGGCCACGGCGAGGACAGCTGGTAGCCATATCCGTCGAGATCGCGGCAGACGAACACCGCAGCGCCGGACTCGCCGAACCTAAGTCCGCACGGATCCTCCCAGTCCTCCGAAAGCGCCGGATTCGGGTGGAAGTCGCCATTGGCGTAGTCTGCGAAAAATCCCTCGTCCGCAAGGCAATAGCAGCCGAACTTGTCGCCTTCGTTCGCGCCTTCCTGCAGCATGGCGCTTCCGTAGCTGAGGCAGTTCAGCATGAAGAGCCGTGAGCCCGCAGAGTTCTCGAATACCGCCTCGTCGTTCAGTTCCCCACGACAGCGGATGAACGTGCAGTGCACAACCTTGGGGTGCTGGCCGTCGAGCGATTCGGACGACATGATTGCGCCGCCCTGTTTCGCCGTGCAGTCGACGAAAAGACACGAAACGACGTCACGACCTCCGTAAATCGCTCCGCCGACACCGCCGTTGGAGAGCTCGGAACCGCAGTTGCGAAACTCGCAGCGCGAGACATCGCCGGCCCCGGCTATCGCGCCGCCGCCGTCAAACGCGCGGCAATCAATGAACAGGCATTCGACTACGTATCCGCAATCACTCAGTGCGCCGCCGATGCGCGCTCGGCAACGCTCGAAACCGCAGCCTTCGACAATTCCGCATCCCTGCACCGCACCGCCCTCGCCCGCCCAGGCATCGGCGGACGAACCGCAGCCGATGAAATCGCAGTCCTTCACACGAGTGTCTTCGACGCTGACGAACTCAAGCCGCCCCTGGTTGACAAGGGTCAGGTTCCTGAAGACAGACCCCTTGCCGCAGCCCTTGATCGCGGCCGACCTGTCTTCCCTGCGCCCGCCTTCGGCATTCCCCCCGATCACCACGGTGCCGCCAGGGCAGCCGCCCGCATCGAGTGTTATCCGATGGCCGCCGCAGTCGAGGAGGCATTTCGCATTCTGGTTCCAGATATCGTCTTCGCCGATCTCGATCGGCGCGCAGTCCGCCGCGAATACAATGTCGAGATCCTGCACCAGCAGGCCATTACCATCTGACGCCTTCGCGACTGCGCCGAGAAGCTCGGCCTTGCCTCTCACCGTCGCCGACACGCCGAATGCGTCTGCCGACAGAAACAGAGCCGCCGCCACAATCAAACACGAAAGAAGAGGCTTGTTTTGCATAGATGCGTATTATACCAAATCTCCGAACCGCTCCGAAATGCCGCCCAAGACACATTCGCCACTCCGTTTACTGCAGCGAAATTTCCAACAATCGCATTCGGCAATTTGGTAGAATAGCCGCATGGCGAACGCACCGGCAACGTCGATAACACTGCTCAAGGGTCTCGCAAGCGGAACAGACAATGCCCGCTGGGCGGAGTTCTTCCGCATCTACGAGCAGCCGATGCGCTCGTTTCTCCAGTCGCGCTTCCCGTCGGTCGACGCAGACGACGCGATCCAGGAGACGATGGTCGCGCTCATGCGGCGCATGCCGAACTACCACTACACGCCCGACAGCAACGGACACTTCCACAACTACCTGACCGGCATACTAAAGCACAAGGCAGAAGACGCCCTGAGGCGCGAGGCGCGGGAAAACGGCAAGCGCGACCGGCTTGCCGAGCGGGAAGAAACGTCCGACGCGCGCAGCCGCGCGGACATGCGCGGGGAGCCAGAGGACTGGAAGCTCGCCGCGATGAACGCTGCGCTCGAGCAGCTACTCTCCGACGAATCGGTGAACGCGCGCGCCCGCGAGGTGTTCCGCCACGTGGCGCTGATGCACGAGCCGCCCGCCGAAGTCGCCGCAGCGTTCGGCATCTCGCGAACGAACGTCGACCAGATAAAGCGCCGCATGGTCCAGCGGCTCTCCATCCTCGTATCGTCAATGACCGCAGAGGAATAGGCGACGCCGTCTTAACTTTCGCGATTTATCTCCAGGGCCAGCGCCGAGTAAAGCGCAGAGCTGGCAGATCGCCGATCTCTTCCTTAGTAACGATGTAGCCGACCACCTTGCGTATGTCCGGACGCATGGGATAACCCCGCTTCGGCAGTTCGCCAGTCATCGCATAGGCCGGCACGATTTCGCGAAGAAACGCATTGCGCGTCTCCGACGAAGGGAAAGTCAACGTGAGACCGGCGGCCAGCACCTTGGACCGCCAGTCCGCTGCCGACTGGAACGGTTCCTTGAACAAGAGCTGCGCCCCCACGAGGGCACACGGCGCATCGGCGAGCAAGGAAGAATCTTTCGCCGGCGTGTGGACAAAGACATAGCCCTTTGGCTCGATTATCCAGCCTTCTACCGGAGATTCGAGTTCCAAATCTTCCGGGATCGCCATCGGCGTTTCCATGAGACGCTGAATGAACCGCGCGAAGGGACCGATCGGAGCAGACGCAAGCGAGGCACCCTTCCGCTCCCGGTCAAGGAGGCGCCGTGCCACAAGGTGGCGGACGCCACACTCACAACTCGCTGGATCGTTCCAATCGGACGAATCGGCATAATTCAACAGCAGGTCGGCATAGGCCGACAGGATGTCCGCTGGCACCTCGGGGCGACTTATGTACATGGCGATCACGTACCAATAATCGGGGTCGCAATTGTCCCGGGTCATCAGGAGCGGCTCCACGGCACGCAGGCCGTTCTCGGTGAATTCCGGACGGCATAACAAGCTGTCGATCACACGGTTCCTGCAGTAGTCGTAGTCATCGTGCATGTCCTGGAAAAGGCGTCCCGCCAACGCGACCAACGTCCGTTCGTCGAAGTGGTTGTTGCCGTCCGCCAGCGCGTCCTTCCAGACATGCAACGCCTCTCTCTCCGAAACGTCAAGAATCCATGCATCAGGCGCTTTCTCCTTCTCCGCGGGATGCTGCGTCGACGTGCAGCCACAGAGGATGGCCGCCAATGCGAACGCCAAGAAGATTCGCTTCATCAGCGCGTTCCTTTCTGTTTGCTGGGCGGCACGACTTCGTCTGGCAAGGACTTCCATGTCGTGTTGCTCCAAGTCCAAAAGCTCGAAACAGACAGGAGATAGCAGGCGCTCTCGTCATCCGAATATGTCATGATGGAGCAATGCGGAATCTGCGCGCCCGGCAGATAGAATATGTTCGGAACCGCACTGTATAGACGTTCGTCTAGTCCGCCATTGAAAGTCAAGACGGCCGCCTTGAGATCTTCCGGAGTGTCGAACTTGAAGATTATGCCATAGCGCGGGTGGAACTTCAGAAATCCCGAGCTCCAGTCTTGGACCTCGCTTCGCAACAGGCAGTGAATGCGCCCCTTCACGGGCAACGGATACGACGGTGGCTCCTTGAACCATCCCACACCCTTGATTTCCATAAACGACAGCTTGCGCCATGTCAAGCGATCGTCCCATTTTTCTGCCGCCGGCTTCAGCCAATCTAGCCAGGTTCCGTCGAGCGGATAGTCGACATCCTTGGCCTTTGTCCGCTTTGCAGGGAAACCAAATACCTCGCGAGCCGCCGCACACCCAGAACTTTCGCCCTCTCCAGGAAGCGTCGACGCATAATATGTCAGAAAGCCGTCGTATCGATGGGTCCAGCTGGGGTGCGCCATGAGTGACGTCATGAGCCGCTTTGCGAGCCGTCGATGCGAACGGTCGTTCGTCAACCAATATGAGCTCTTATGCATCAAGAGGAGAAGCGCCTCCATCAGGTCCTCTTCTGTAAGGGAAGCGTCCGCGCGTTCAACACGCGCAAGGAATTCGCGCGTCGTTGCCTCTTGCCGAAAGGCGCGCCCCGGCAATATCGTGTCTCCCTTGCGATACCAGTGCGCCTTGGAAGACATGCAGCCGCCGCATGCAAGAAGAGCTGCGAATCCAACAGAGGCAATGTTTGAGATTATTTTCATTTGCGACATATTATATCACATCGCCCGATTCTCTAAGCCGCGCCTATGATATAATATCTGCCCATGAAAAAAAAGCTCATCTTTTTCACAGGTCTAGCCTTTCTTTGCGGATGCCGCGGCTTCAATCCCATACCTGCGTGGAACCGCGCTGGCGAATACTATTCCCTCACGTGCGGCTATACCAAATGGAGCGACGTGAACGGGCGTGACTTCTGCGGGCTAGGCAAGGCCATGGTCCAAGGGGGCTGGTTTGGCGGGCCCTGGATGGCACTCCCCCTGCCGACGCTCTTACTCGGCATCCCGATCACGTACGCCGAGAAGTTCACGATCTGCCCCGTAATCGACACGCTGATGCTTCCGCGCGATCTCTACATCCGCGAGTCCCTTCGCGATGAGGCCACGACAGGGGTTTTGCTTGAACTCAAAGACTACTGGGGCAGACCGGCCACAAATCTTTCCTTCGGACTGCGAGCCGTGCCAGGCAACGATCCCGGCGCAAAAGTTTATTACGACAACCGCCGGGAAGACTCGGTTATGCTCGCGCGACGCACCGACGCGCAGGGTCGGTATTGGTTTCCGCTCGCGCCGTCAACGTGCCAATACATAAATTTCATCGTCTCGGCATGGACGCGCGAAGGTCACTTCTACGGCAGGGAAGCCGACAACGAAAGCACGCCACACCACTGGATCGTACACCTTGTCCCCGAGAGCAGCTTCAATCCCAGGCAACCCGAGGCGCCGTTTCTGCAACTGCCGTCCAATGTCGTCGTCATTTCCGACTGCCTGCACAGCGAGTTGATGCCTATTGAGAACGACACTCCCGAAAACTGCGCGCTGGACAACTACTACAAAAAATGCAACATGCCCGAGAGGCCGGCCGATTTCGACGCCTACTGGAACGGCGAGCGCGCCCGGCTCGACAGAGAAGTGCCATTTGCAGCGCGCCTCTCGCCTGTCGATACGGATAGGCTGGACGGCCTTGATGCCTTCGCAGTGGAGTTTCCATCGTTTGGTCGCGACATCTACGGTTTCATGACGAGGCCAAAGACAAGCAATCAGAAGTATCCGGTGCATATACTCATCTCCTCTGAAAACAAGGAATTCTCAATCGAACACCTTTTCGCCGATTCCAATGCCGTAACACTCGCAATCAATGCCCTGCCTCGCGCCTGGCCGACACCTTACGACTGCGTGAACAGCGGCAACAATGCCGTCAACGGCATCACCAAGTCCCGCGAGGACTACTTCTACCACCCAGTAGTTCTTGGCGCCGCGCGCGGCATCGCCTGGCTGCTTGACCAGCCGTACGCCGATGCAGCTCGCAGCCAAATCGCGGGAATCGGCCAGGGCGGCGGTCTGGGCCTCTGGCTCATGGCGTTCGAGCCGAGGATCGCCCGCGGCATATTTATAGAGCCCAGTCACCTCAACCAACTTGACACCAACGGCCCCTGGCCCCATCTGATGAACGGCACGCGGCAGGAAGTGGAGCGGTTCCGTGCGAAGGCGCGGCCCAACATCCCCTATTTCGACACGTTAAACTTCGCCCCGAGAGTCACTCAGCCCGTCGTGCTGGCGACCGGCGATGAATACAATTCCCCCTGTCGTGACGTGTTCGCGCTTTTCCGCGCACTTCCGGAAAACCCAGACCACCAACTCTACTTCTGCCCCAAGATGGCACGCACGAACATGCTGTCGCGCGTCATGAGCCAGCAAAGACTGACAGGGCCGCAGCAGTAGCGCTCTTACACGCTGCCGCGCGCGGCCCAGGTCGCTGAAGACGACTTTTGCCTCAATCGCATCTGGGGGTATCTTCAGCGACTTCGCGTCGGCGGCCGCGAGCCACCTGTCGGCAGCGGGGTCTTTGACGACAAGCTCGCCAAGAGCCATCGAACGCCTGTCTTCAAGGACTATTGTAACGACATAATATCCAGCCCGCCTGTGCCAACAGGGTCAGACTTGATTGCCACAGTAAATTGCCACAGTAGTTTTTCCGTATCATAGCAGCCCTTTCGATTCGCCGCTTGCAATCCTTCAAACTCAAACGCGCGATGGGCGACACGGCTGACCAGGTGATAACACCGGTTTGGAAGATTTATCCTGCAACGCCTCATGCTGGACAGTATATCATAAACTCCAACTACTGTGGTAATTTACTGTGGCAATCAGGTCTGACCCTATCAATTCTCATGCCGAACAGCATATCGCACCGTTAGCAGTGCGGAAACTATGCGTCGAGGGCGATTCGCATCGAACCGATGCGGGAGGCCATGTTCGCGATGGACATGTCGAGACGCTCGGCGACAATCGCGTCGCCCGCCGCGCCGTGAAGCCAGGCGGAGGACGCCGCAGGGAGAAAAGCGTCTCCACCGAGATACGACCACCTCGCAGCGACAACGCCAGAAAGCAGATCCCCCATCCCGCCAAGCGCCATAAATGGATTGCCCGTAGAATTCTCGTACACCTTCTCGCCATCCGGCGAAACAACAAGCGTACCAGGGCCCTTCAAAACAACGGTGGCGCGATAACGCCTCGCAATCTCCTTCGCGGCGGAACACCTGTCGCGCGAGACATCGGCAGCGACAACGCCAAGCAGCCGCGCCGCCTCTCCCTCATGCGGCGTCACGACAATCGTCGCGCCGCCATCGCGGCTCCCGGACTTGCATATCGCGGCGAGATGCGTCAGTGCATCGGCATCGACTACTAGCCGCCCTTCCTTGGAAAGAATCTCGCGCACGAGAGCCGCCGCTTCCTCGCCAAGCCCAAGCCCAGGCCCGACTACAGTCACATCGGAAAGCGGAATGTCGCCACCAAGGTCAGACACAGTCGCCTCGGGCAACAACGCTCCCGCGGCGAAACGCGACTCCTCCGGCACGACGAGACGGACAAGCCCCGCGCCTGCAGAACGCGCGCCGAGACCTGCTATCACCGGCGCATGCGGGAAGCCGTGCGAGCCGCCGACGACCGTAACGGTGCCGACGGAACGCTTGTGCGCGTCGCGCGGACGCGCACAAAAGCCACCTGCTATCTCCTTGGGCATTTCCATGTGAAAGTGATTATAGCAAAAACGCGTCCGCGACAAAAGTGCCTGCTATGTCAGCGTGATTCGAGGAGCGCCTTTGCGCGCTTGTTGCCGAGACGCGCGGCGCGGTAGAGCCACGTCTCGGCGGAGGCGATGTCCTGCTCAACGCCGATGCCCTCAAGGTAACATTCACCGACGAGCGCCTGCGCGGGAGCATGACCGTTCTTCGCGGCCTCGAGCGCAAGGGCAAAGCCGCCCTCGGCATCCTTCTCGACGCCTATGCCGTGAAGCCGGCAGAACGCGAGGTCGTTCATCGCGGAGAGGTTCTTCTGCTCCGCCGCGCGGGTGTACCACATTATCGCTCCGTCGATGTCCTTCTCACAGCCCCAGCCGCGAAAGAGGCAAAGCCCGAGCGACGCCTGCGCGTCGGAGTTGCCCGCCACTGCCGCAGTGCGATACCAGCGAACAGCTTCCTCGAGATTCGTTGCCGTTCCCTGTCCGTACATGTACGCCTCTGCAAGAGCGCACTGAGCCACCGGACTTCCGTCAGCCGCGAGCTGCTTGAGGCGCACGAAATACGCGGCGTAGGACTCGTCGTGCGCCTTTGCAACAGTAAGGACGCGAGGCGGCGCGTTGAACCGCTTCCCCGCCCAGCGGTGCAATTCGTCGAGATGCCCGAGCGCAACGAGCCCCGCGGCCACTGCGACGAGCAGCAGAATGCCAAGGAAAGAGCGGAAGTAGTTGCGGTGGCGAAGTGCCGCGGCAAATGCGTCGGCCGACGCATAGCGGTCTCCCGGAAGTTCGCGCGTCGCCTTGCGGATGATCGGCTTCACGCTCGCTGGCGGCCGCCCCTCGTATAGCGCGCGGAGAATCTTGCCGAGAGCAAAGACATCGCTCTGCACCGACGCCTCGCCCTTCAATAGCTGCTCGGGCGCGGCGTAGTCGAGAGTCCCGACGCCGACGGGCTTTCCGTCGATAATCGATATGCCGCGGCCATGGCGAACTATCGGGTCGGACACCATCGTGCCGCGCCGCTTTACGAGACCGAGGTCGATAAGGACCGGCTCGCCATTCGCGCGCCTCAAGATGTTGCCGGGTTTCAAGTCGCGGTGGATGTAGCCGGCGTCGTGTAGCGTGTGCACCGCCTTCGCAACCCTGTTCATGAAGCGCGGCACTTCGCGGCGCGGCATCGGGTCGGGCAGCGGCTGGAGATACTCCATCACATAGTATGGCGCGCCCTTCCACGTGCCGCAGCCCATGAAACGCGGAAGCGCCCGAAGCGAAAGGAAACGGAGCGCGTCCGACTCTGCGGCGAAGCGCGCCGCGAGCCCGCGCGAGCCGTCGACGAGAAGCTTGAGTGCGCCGTCGTGCCCGAAGCGGACATTCGTCACGCGATAGACCTCGGCGGAAAGCCCGCGGCCGAGATACGCCTCGACGCGCCATTCGTCGACGATCTCTCCGCGCACGAGCAACCCGCCGCGCTGCTCGCCAAACGACTGGGCCCCGAGCCAGTTCTCCACGCTCGCGGCAGACGCGTTCATGATGACTTCCGACGCGAAAGGAAGTGGGCGCAGCCAATCCAAAAGGCAAGCATCACGCACGACACGGCAAATACTTTCATCCACCCCCAGTCTATGACGAGGGTAAACGCGAAAGCCGTCCAGAGTCCGCCGCCCATGATCGGCTCGTGAAGAAGCTGCTTGTAGCCGAAGCTCGCGGCGGCGCATGTCTTCGACTCGGGATCTACTGTCCTAAGGAGCATAAGCCCCGTCGCGGTGACGCCAGTCGCCTGGCCGAAGTCGGCTATCGCGCGCTCGAACCACGCCTCCTTTATGCAGCGCGGACCGAACCACAGCACGGCGAAGACGCTCCATGCGGTGCCGGCGAGGATGAGCGCGACGAGCGGAATCCAGTTCGCAGCGACGACATCGACGCTTATCGTCGCGATGGCCGAGACGACGAGGAAATCGAGCGAGGCGCCCGATATGCGCGCCATCTGGCCATGGTCGATCAAGAGGTTCTTGCCTATCGCCTTTGCGACGATCTGGAGGAGTATGCCGCCGATCATGCAGAGCGGGAAGAGCGGGAAGCCGTCGAAGACCTTCCAGCCGGTGAGACGGAGAAGGGTGAGTATGCCCGCACCTATCGCAATCGAGACGCCGACGATCGCGAGGTGCCACGCAAGCGAGTCTATAGAGTCGCTCATGACCGTCTGAAAGCCGGCCGCAGGGCGTGAAGACTTCAAATGAACGCCAAGGCGTTCGCGCCAACGGCGCCTCCCGAACGGCACCACTTCCTTGACGATGCCCTTAGCCTGCGCCCAGTTCACGAGCGCCATCCCGACGACGATTCCGACAATCATGCCGGCCGTCGCGACTGTGAAGCCGAGAGCCGCGCCGTCGCTCCAACCCGCCGCGAGAAAGCTCTCGGTCATTCCGCCGACCGTGCCGTGCCCGCCCTCGAAGCCGATCTCGATGAGGTTGCCGAAGCACGGGGGAACGCCGAAGAGCCGCGACAGCACGAAGCCAGCGAGACCAAGGCCGACGACATACTGCCCCCACGCCATAATCTGCCCGAGGACGAGCTGCGGAAACGCGAGCGACACGACGCGCCGGAAGTTGGGGATCGGGACGCCGAGGAAGAGCGTCGCGAACACGACGTTGATGAGAAAGCCGGGCACGCGCCGCATCGCGCCGGGGATTTCGGGGTCTATTGCATCGCCCGCGATAGACATCACGACGAGGCCTATCGCGCCGCCTATGACGGAGCTCGGAAGATACAGCCGCTGCAGGAGCGGAACTTTGATGCGAACGAACTTGCCGGCGACGAGAAGCCCGCACAATGCGATGAATACGACGACGGCAGACGACATGGCTACGCGAGGCGCGCGAGCTTCTCGGCGAGCCCAATGTAGGTCGAAGGAGTCAGCTTCATGAGACGCGCCTTGTCGTCCTTCGGGAGCGGCAGGGCCTTCACGAAGTCGCGCATGATTTCGGCATTGACGCGACGGCCGCGCGTCAGCTCCTTGAGCCGTTCATAGGGGTGGTCCATTCCGACCTTGCGCATGACGGTCTGGATCGGCTCCGCGAGAACTTCCCAGTTGCGGTCCAAGTCCTCGGCAAGACGCTCGGCGTTGAGCTCGAGCTTTCCGAGACCCTTGAGGGTCGAGCGGATCGCGATGAGCGTGTAGCCAAAGCCGACGCCCATGTTGCGCAGGGTCGTCGAGTCGGTGAGGTCGCGCTGCATGCGGGAGATCGCGAGCTTCCTCGCCATGAACCCGAGGACTGCGTTCGCAAGTCCGAGGTTGCCCTCGGAGTTCTCGAAGTCGATGGGGTTCACCTTGTGCGGCATCGTCGACGAGCCGATCTCGCCCTTTATCGTGCGCTGCTTGAAGTAGCCCATCGAGACATACATCCAAATGTCGCGGTCGAAGTCGAGGGCGGAGCCCCAGCGACTCGATGACCTTGCGCGAAAGCTTCTCCCAGTCGGTCTTCGGATACGCCGAGAGGTGCGCGTTGAAGTTGCCGACCGCACCGTTCATCTTCGCGGGCATGACGAGACGGTCGATCTCGGCGGCCTGGCGCCTGAGGCGCGCGACGACGACGGCAAGCTCCTTGCCGACGGTCGTAGGCGACGCGGGCTGTCCGTGCGTGTGCGCGAGCATCGGGACCTTTGCCCACTCCTTCGCCATCGCCGCGATCTTCGCCGTCATCCCGTCCATCGCCGCGCGCAGGACCTTCTTGCCGTCGCGGAGCATCAGCGCGTGCGACATGTTGTTGATGTCCTCGCTCGTGCAGGCGAAGTGGATGAACTCGCCGCGCTTCTCAAGCGAAGTTCCCTTCACCTTCTCCTTGAGAAAATACTCGACCGCCTTCACGTCGTGGTTCGTCGTCTTCTCGATGTCCTTGACGCGCTGCGCGTCGGCGACGGAGAACTCGGACGCAATCGCGCGAAGCGCCTTGCGCTCCTTCGCGGAGAGCGGCTTGCACTCCTTGATCTCCTTCGCGTCGCACAGCGCCTCGAGCCAGGTGCACTCCACGAGGACGCGGCGCTTCACGAGGCCGTATTCGGAAAACACCTCCCTAAGCTCGGGGCACTTGTTCGCATAACGCCCGTCTATGGGGCTGTGCCGCGCGGCCGCCGCGGAAGCAGATGCGGTTGATGATCTGGTCGAAATTCTCTCGGCCTGAGATTATCTCGATCGCTATGCGAAGATACAGGCAGCGGACAGGCGTCGTCTCGAAGCGCGGGAAGCGCACCGCGTCCTTCTCGGTAGTGACGAGCGCGTCTGCGCCCATGTCTGCCGTGCGGTTGAGCGCGTAGAGGACTTCGCTCGCGTCGTAGCGGTGGTGGTCTGCGTATCGCTCGCACCAGACGACCTTCGCGCCGAGGTGCCGCAGGGAGTTCTCGAAGCCCTTTGGCGAGGCGATGCCGGAGAGCGTGCAAGTCGTCTTTCCCTCAAGCCACGAAAGCGGATACTCCTCGCGGCTCCACACGTCCCTCAGGACGCGCGGCGCGTGGTTGCACTCCACGATTTCGGCCGTGGCGTTGTAGCGGCGAATCTCGTCGCGCACCGCCGAAACGTCGCCGCGGCACTTCGTTAGGAAGATTATGTCCGCGCGCTTCAGGTGGCGCGCCGGCTCGCGCAGGACGCCGCGCGGAAGCATGTGTCCGTTGCCGAATGGGTTCGTCGCGTCGACGAGCACGACCTCGATCGAATGCTTGAGCTTCTGGTACTGGAAGCCGTCGTCGAGAATCAGCGTGTCGCAGCCGAGCCGCTTGATCGCGTACCGCCCCGCCTTCACGCGGTCGCGATCGACGACAACCGCGACGCCGGGCAGGTTCGACGCGAGCATGTACGGCTCGTCGCCGCCGGTCGCGGAGTCGAGAAGCACGTGGCGCCCGTCTGAGACGACGAGCGGCTTCGAGACGACCTGCGTGAACATTCGAACCCACCACGGCGCCTCCTTGCGGCGATAGCCGCGCGAGAGAATCGCGACCTTGCGCCCCTCGGTGGCGAGCGTGCGCGCGAAGATCTCGGTCACAGGCGTCTTGCCGGTGCCGCCCGCAGTCACGTTGCCGATCGAAATAACCTGGATGCCGAGCGGGTAGCGGCGCTTAAGCCCAGTGCGGTAGAGGAAATAGCGTATGGCGACGCCGGCGGCGAAAAGGCAACTCGCGAACTTGAGGAACGCGAGCAGCATGCGGATGCCGAAAGGCTGGTCGAGGTCCGCGCCCTTCTCCTGTATGAGCTTGACGAGATAGCTCTCGAGCCGCTCGATCCCGCTTGGCCGCGCCTTGCGCATCGTCAGGCGACCGGCGTAACGCCCTTCTTTAGGATGATGTTGCCATACTTCGCCGTCTCGCCCGAGACGACGACGGCATATGCCTTCTTCGCGCGCTCGTAGAACGCGAAGCGTTCCATGCGCTCGATCGTGCCGTCGTAGCCAAGCGCCTTGCGGTACTTCGCCTCGACTGCGGGATCAAGCGTGTCGCCGGGAACCGCGGCCATCATTACGACAGGCGTCGCGTAGGCGTCAAGCTCGAAGAGAGGGATTATCCCGGCGAGGAGCCGGTCGGCGCCGATGCCGTCGGCGCGCAGGGTGCGGGCGTTGAAGGTGTGGCCCGGGAAGTGCGCGTCGGAGATTACGATTTCGTCGCCGTGGCCCATCTCGGCCAGCGTCTTCAGGAGATCCGGCGAAACCACCGGAGAAATGCCCTTTAACATGCCCTGTCCTTCCTTTCCCTTTGCGGGTGGATGGGCCGGCGCGCACGCCGCACACGCGACGCACGCCGCCGAACCTGCGATAAACTCCCTGCGCGAGACATCCATCCCTGCGCATATTATACCAAAACTTCTACAGGGCTTCGCCTTCCCCTTGGTCTTTCTTTACCTTGTCCAATCCTGGAACCGAATGCCACACGCCCGAGACGAGAGGCCGCGACGCCTTGCCGAAGCAGTTGAACGCGCGGACTTCTACGACGTAGTCCACGTCCTGCGGGAGCTCTGCGACATCGAACCAGAAACGCTGCATCTTCGGCTCGTGCTTCGCCATCCGCGAATAGGCTGGAGAAAGAAACTTCTTCGCCATCGGCTCTGAGCCATCCTTCGGCACAATGCGTATCTCATAGTCGAAGACGCGCCCACCTGCGGGCGGCACGGCGGACGGAAACTCGCAGTTCATGACGATGATCCACTTGCCGGACCTGTTCTCGGTATTGCGCGTGTCAAGACGCAGCCTGGCGCCTGACGGGAACTCCGGCGCGACAGAGGCCTCGGCGCGCGAGGCGAAGCCATACGGCTTCTCGCCGCCGGAAAGCGGAACGATCCAGGCAGGCGCACCTTCGGCGCATTCCTCCTCGATGTCGATGCGTTCGACGACCATGCGGTCGTCGTAGACAGAAACGAAGAATCCCTGGCCGCCCCTGAGGTCGCGCCTGTCGGGAATCACCGGCATCGACTGCACGGACTTTCCGTCTCGCCTGCCGCTACCGTTTTCGTGCCCGGGCGGGAAGCCGGCGTAGGAGAGAGAGGGCGTTGCAATCGCCGTGAATTCCCCCTGCCAAATTGACCGCTCGTCGTTAAACGGGCGGTGGGAGTGTCCGGTGAACGCAAAGGCGTTCGGAAATTCCTTTAGCGCGGCAAACGCGGCGCCCTTGTCGTCCCATCCGCCGCTGTCGGAAGTGGTGCCGCGCGCGGGCGGATGCTGGAAGTAGAAGAACGGCCTGCCATTCTTGAAGCGTCCGCCGTTCGTCGCCATCCATTCCGGGAGCTTCTTGAAGGAATCCCACTCCGCGGACACAAAGTCATAGCCCTTCACCGTCCTCACGCGAACCGGCGCATACTTCTCGCCGAAGATACGCTCCCATTCCTCTGCAAGTCCTACCCTGGCAAGCGCCTCGTCTTCGGAATAGCCGTTGGCGTGCATCTCCATCGTCATGTCGCCATACGCCCAGCCCTCGAAATCGTGGTTGCCCGTGCAGAAAAGCGGAACAACGTCCGTCCCCGAAAACACCTTGTCCCATGTGGACTTGATATACTCAAAGCCGCTCCTAATCCCCCAGTCAGTCAAATCTCCCGGAATCATCACGGCGTCTGCGCCGCGCGACTTGAAGTATCTGAAAGCCCTCTCCGTCATTGCGCACGACTCCCGCGTCGTGATATGGATGTCGCTCACGACGCCAAACCTGAGGCGCGGCGTCCCCGCAAGCCATCCTCCGGTCTTGCAGCCTGCGATGAAGAACGCCGCCGCACCGCCTATGAATCCCCTACGGGAAAACTCCATGTCGTTCATTTCTTAGACCTTTCTTGTACCATGTTCACGGAAATTCCCGCCACACCCAACCGCTTTTCACGAATATCGCAAACGCGGCTGACGGGCGCGTCACTTCATCATGAGCGCGGCGAGGAGCTGCGCGAACTTCGCGCCGTCGGGAACGGGCGAGCCCTCGGCGACAAGCGCCGAGTCGTAGAGAAGCGTCACCGCGTCCTTGAGCGCGTCGCCCTCGAGGCCCTTCACCTTCGCTATGAGCGGATGATTCGGGTTCACCTCGAGGATGCGCTTTTCGTCAGGGACTTCCTGCTTCATAGCGCGCATCATGCGAACCATCGACGGCGGGAGCGCGTGCTCCTGCTGGACAAGGCAGCAAGGCGAGTCGACGAGGCGAGTGGAGACGCGAACGTCCGAGACATGCGACTCAAGCTCCTTCTTCACGGCGTCGAGGAACGGCTTCAAGTCCTTCGCCGCCTTTTCGTTGGCGTCCTTCTCGGCCTTCTTCTCGTCGTCGCTGCCGAAGCTGACGTCGCCTTTCGCGACATCGACGAACTTCTTGCCGTCGAATTCGCGCAGCGACTCTGTCAAGTATTCGTCGACGGGATCGCAGAAGAGCAGCACGTCGCAGCCGTGCTTCCTCGCGGCCTCGAGTTGGGGCGAGCGGCGAGCGTCTTCCTCGCGCTCGGAGACGAGATAGTAGATGTCCTTCTGGCCAGAGGCCATGTCCTTCACGTAGTCTTCGAGGAAGATGCGCTTGCCGGCGTCGGTGCGCGCGGACGGCCACTTGAGGAGCTTCTTGATGCGGTCGGCATTCTCCCAATCGATATGCACGCCTTCTTTAAGGACCGCGCCGAACGAAGTGAAGAACTCGTCGTAGCGCTTCGCGTCCTTCTTCTTGATCTCCTCGAGAGCGGAAAGAACCTTCGCCGTGACTGCCGACTTGATCTTCTGAATCACCGCGTCGTCCTGAAGCATCTCGCGCGAGACGTTGAGCGGCAGGTCGCTTGAATCGACAACGCCCTTCACGAACCTGAGCCATGTCGGGAGCAGCATCTCGATATCATCGCCAATGAAGACGTTCCTGACGTAGAGCGAAAGCCCGCGCTTCTGGTTGGGCATGAAGAGCTCCATCGTCGCCTTCTTCGGGATGAAGAGAAGCGCCTTGAACTCGACCTGGCCCTCGGCGCCGAAGGGAATCGTCTCGAACGGCGTCTCCCAGTCGTGCGTAAGGTGCTTGTAGAATTCGTCGTATTCCTCCTGCTTGACGTCCTTCTTCGCGCGCTTCCAGAGGGCGACCATCGTGTTGAGCGGCTTCGCCTCGCGCTCCTCACGCGACTTCTTGTCATCGTCCTTCTCGTCCTTCGGCACGTCGAGCTGGCGGAAGGTGATCGGGTAGGCGATGAAGTCGGAGTACTTCTTCACGAGGTCGGAGACGCGCCACCAGTCGAGGTAGTCGAGCTGGTCGTCGCGGAGATGCAGCGTTATCGAAGTTCCCGGGAAGTCGCGATCGCCGTCGGAAATCGTG
>CADCGZ010000059.1 GCA_902801025.1 uncultured bacterium
CGACATCTGCGTGGACGATGTGCGGCAAAAGCTCCACCTTGAAGCCGGCCCTGGGACTCGCTTGGGTTCGTACCTCTGCGGCAAGATTGCCGGTTCCGACTGGCAGGCCATCTTTCGCGACGCGCGACGCTGGTTTGAGGCGAACTACGAGACGCTGCCGAAAGATGGCATAGCGACGAAAGTTTTCCTCTTCGGCTTCTCACGCGGGGCGCTTATTGCTCGGCACTTCGCGGCGTGGCTCGACAAGCTTGGCGTCGAGGCTGACTATCTTGGATTGTGGGACACAGTTGACGCTACCATCGGGCTGGATGTCGCGGCAGATTGTCCGCGCAATGTCAGGAAGGCGCGGCATGCCGTTTCGCGTGACGAGACGCGGAAGTTCTTTCAGTATGTCCCGCTCAAAGGCGCCAAAGGGCAGGTTGTTGAAATGCTTTTCCCCGGCAGCCACAGCGACGTCGGCGGACTTTACGACGACAATCACCTTGTCGCCGACCTTGCTCTCGCATGGATCGCGGCTGGTGCGAAGCGAGAGGGGCTGCGCTTCAGACGCGCCACCCGCCTTTCGCAAAAGCTCGACTCCTCAGCCGTCGTTCTCCACGACCCCCATGGCGAATCCTCTAATCTCTGGGGCGCCTTCGACCGCATTCGCCGCAATCTCCCCCGAATCAGACTGCACTTCGCGTGTAAAGGACTTTAATGCGCGGCGAATCCGCCGCGCTGTTTTGTGGTTGGAGTTGTAGAATCACGGATGTGGGATGGTTGTGTCGGAATCGTTCTTGGATTCGCCACGAAGGATGGTTGAGTCGTAGTTGGAGCGTGGTTGTTGGATGGTTGAAGAAATGGTTGGGGGGATGGTTGTTTGGTGAAGGCGGGATCCCTGCGTGTTGCGGCGGGAAGTGAGGCGGGGGAGCGAAGGTCCGAGCGAGGGGATACGGCGTATTCGCCGAGGGTTCCCCGAGGAGGAGCCTTCGGCCACCGCCGTTTGCATAGACAAAGGGCGCGGCGCATTTGCCGCGCTCCGTTTTTTGCCAAGGCGAGCCGAGCGAAGAATATGATATAATATCCGCATGAGAACGGCTAAAATCTCGCGCGACACGAAAGAGACGAAAATCTCCCTTGAGCTGAACCTCGACGGTTCGGGCGAGGGTGAGATATCGACAGGCATCGGTTTTTTCGACCACATGCTCGAGCTTTTCAAGAAGCATGCGCTTGTCGACCTCACAGTAAAGGCGGCCGGCGACCTCAAGGTCGACTACCACCACACGGTGGAGGACGTCGGGCTCGTTCTCGGCAAGGCGCTCAATGAGGCGCTCGGCGACAGGAAAGGAATCGTCCGCTACGGCTTTGCGTCCATTCCGATGGACGAGGCGCTGTGCGAGACGTCGCTCGACCTCGGCGGGCGTCCGTTCCTCGTCATGCAGTGCGCGATGAAGCACATGTTCGTCAAGGACTTCGAGGTGAAGCTCGTCGAGGAGTTCTTCCGCGCCGTTTCCGTCGAAAGCCGCTCGAACATCCACCTCCGCCAGATCTACGGCGACGAGGCGCACCATGTCTGCGAGGGGCTCTTCAAGAGTTTTGCCCGTGCGCTTCGCCAGGCAAAGGCCGTAGACCCGAACGAGAAGGGCGTCCCATCGTCGAAGGGAGTGATCTGATCCGCATGACGATACTCCCGGCGATAGATCTCAAGGACGGCAAATGCGTGCGGCTCAGACAGGGCCGCGCCGACGACGTCACTGTCTATGGCGACGATCCGGCGGCTCAGGCGAAGGATTGGCGCGAGCAGGGCGGCGAGGAACTACATGTCGTCGACCTCGACGGCGCTTTCGCGGGAACGCCGAAGCATGCCGAGACGATAGCCCGCATAATCGAGGCGTTTGGCGGCCCCGTCGAAGTAGGCGGCGGCCTTCGCGATGCCGACTCTCTTCGTGCCGTCATCGAGGCGGGCGCGGCGCGCGCGATAATCGGGAGCGCCGCACTCGAAGACCCCGCGTTTCTTTCTGAGGCAATAGAACTCTACGGCGACAAGATCGCCGTCGGCATAGACGCGCGTGATGGCTTTGTCCAGACGAAGGGCTGGGTCGAGACTACGAAGGTCAAGGCGACCGAGCTTGCCGCCGCCGTTGCCAAGGCCGGCGTGAAGACGATAATCTACACCGACACCGCGACGGACGGAATGCTCGGCGGGCCGAATCTTACGCAGATGGCGGCGATTTGCGACGCCGCGCCGACATGCCAGATAACGGCCTCTGGCGGTGTAAGCTCTCCGTTCGACATCGAAAACCTTAAGGCGCTCGAGCGCCCGAACCTGAGGGCTGCGATAGTCGGCAAGGCGCTCTATGACGGGCGCACGACGCTAAAGGAAATCAAGCGCGCAGCGCTATGACGAGATGACACAGACTCCGGCTCCTGAATCTTTTCTTCTCAAGTGGCGTGGTGACGTACTTTCCGTGACGCTCACGCTCGATACGCCGCACAAGGGCCGCGCGGCATTTCGCACGAACATTGGCCGCGCCCGCGTTCGTCGGCGCGAAATCATTGCTGAGACCGAGAGAGGCGAGACTCCGCTTGCCCGCGCGTGGACAGACATTCCGCTCGCAGAGACGGAACCAGGTGTTTTCAGAGCCGACATTCTTCTTGATGAAGTCGGCATTTTTTCGGGGAAGGCGTGTTTCTTCCCCGAAGGATCGAACGTTCCCGAATGGCCAGAGGGCCGCAATCTCCACGTCAAGGTCGAGAGTTCGGAAACGCGGGCCAACAACACGATCTACACCGTCTTCCCGCGGCAGTTCGGCTCGTTCCGCGAAGTCGCGCGGCGTCTCGACCACATTATGGACAGGATGGGCTTTCGCATCATCCAGACGCTTCCGCCTTTCCCTGTCCCGACGACATACGCCGTAATGGGCGAATACGGCTGCCCGTTTGCCGCGACAGATTTCTTCTCCGTCGATCCGGCGATGGCGGAGTTCGACGAGTTCACGACTCCGCTTGACCAGTTCAGGGAGCTCATAGACGCGGTTCATGCGCGGCACGGGCTTTTGCTCGTCGACCTTCCGGCGAACCACACTGGCTGGGCGTCGACGCTTCAGACGCACCATCCAGACTGGTTCCGCCGCGAGGCGGACGGCCGATTCCACTCGCCGGGCGCGTGGGGCGTCAAGTGGGCCGATCTTGTTGAGCTCGACTACTCGAACCCCGAGCTCCGCGCCTACATGGCGGACGTCTTCCTCTTCTGGTGCCGCAACGGAGTCGACGGCTTCAGGTGCGACGCCGGGTACATGATTCCGCTCAAGACGTGGGAGTACATTGTCTCCCGCGTCCGCGAGGAGTATCCCGACACGATCTTTATGCTCGAGGGGCTTGGCGGGGATCTTAAGCTCACCGACGACTTGCTCGCCGTTGCAAACCTCGACTGGGCGTATTCCGAGATATTCCAGACCTACGACCGCGGCGCGTTCGAGTGGTATCTCCCTGGCGCGATAAAGAGGAGCGAGGCCTTTGGCACGCTTGTCCACTTTGCGGAGACTCACGACAACGACCGCTTGGCGAAGAAGGGCGAGACGTATGCTCGGCTTCGGGTGCAGCTTGCGGCGCTTCTCTCCTGGCAGGGTGCATGGGGAATCGCGAACGGCGTGGAATGGTTCTGCCGCGAGAAGATCGACGTCCACGGCAAGAACGATCTCGCGTGGAACAGCGAATCGAACATGGTCGACCTGATCGCGAAACTCAATCATATCTTGCGAAGCGATCCGACTTTCTCCGGCGCGAGCCGCCTCTCGCTCGTCACGCGCGGCGAGGGCAATACGCTTGCGGTTGTGCGCGAAGGCGGCGAAGAAGTAGGCGGCAGACAGGTGCTTGTGCTCGCCAACCTCGACTGCGGTGCGCAGGCGATGATCGACTGGGATCGCGCGGCGTTTCCCTACGGCGAGGCCTTTGACTTGCTTTCTGAGCGCAAGGTCAAGACCTCGGGTCCTGTGCCGCTGACTCCTGGCGAGGTTCTCTGCCTTGTCACTTCGGCTGTCCATGCGAAGTCGCGTCCAACTCAAACCCTCAAGCCCTCAGACCCTCAGACCCTTAAACCCTCCTTCCACTGGGTTTTCCCGCGCGATCTCCACCGCGTCGTATGCGTTCCGGAGAACGAATGGGTGGAGGTTTCTGCCGAATGTCATTTTAGAGTGCGGCTCATCGATCCCGAGACAGGCAAGACGCTCAGGGTGTACCGCTCTCGCCCCGACGGGCGGCGGCACGTGGCGATGTTCGATGCGCCGCACTACAAGGGCGACGGCACTCATTGCCGCGAACTCGAGATAATGGTCGTCGTTTACCCCGAGGGCAAGGCGAAGCGGACGAGCGCAAAGTTTCTCGTCCCGCCGACGCCAAAGCTCGCCGCGGCGAAGCTTGTCCTGACAGGCGACGAGGTGCGCAAGCATCCCGAGTACAGAACGATTCTTTCCAATGGCGCGGGCGCTGCGTCTCAGGTGCGTCTCGGCTGGGGCGACATTGCAAGCCAGTACGACGCGATTCTCGCGGCAAACCCGAATCCAAACGTGCCGTCCGACCGGCTGAACCTTTGGACGCGCACGCGCTGCTGGCTTCAGCGCGAGGGATATACGCGCGAAATCGACGCGAAGTGCGTGACGTCCTTCACCGCAGACCCTGCGGGGCGCGGTGCGCGCTGGGATTTCCTCGTTCCGTGCGGCATGGGTCATTCCGCCTCGTTCTCATTTGTGCTCACGCTTGCCGAGGGCAGGAATGCCGCACGGCTCGTCGTCTCGCGCCACGAACGTGGCGACAACGACGTTGGCGACCAAGTGCGGATAGTCTTCCGCCCCGACATCGAATGGAGAAGCTTCCATTCTACGACAAAGGCCTACGCGGGGCTCGAAGAACTTTTCCCGGCGAAGACGCGCGACATGGGAAGCGGGTTCTCCTTTGCGCCTTACGAAGGCAAGTTCGAGATGACGGTGGAGAATGGCGCGTACCACCATGAGCCGCAGTGGTCTTACAGCGTTCCCCATTCCGAGGAGGCCGCGCGTGGGCAGGACGGATCGGGCGACCTCTACAGCCCCGGCTGGATATCCGCAGACCTCAAGGTTGGCGAATCGGTCGTCATGACTGGCGTCTATGAGGCTGATTCCAACCGCGGCAAATCCGCCGCGCAGTTCAGGTGGTGCGCCGAGCAGTTGCCGTCCGTAGTGACGGCGCCGGTTCCAGAAGTCCTTGCTCGTTCGCTCGACCTTTTCATCGTGAAGCGCGACGACCTCAAGACGGTGATTGCTGGCTATCCGTGGTTCCTCGACTGGGGGCGCGACACCTTCATCTTCATGCGCGGCATGATTGCCGCGGGCAAGATCACCGATTCCGTCCGCATCTTGAAGGCGTTTGCCGCGTTCGAGGAGAATGGAACTCTCCCCAACATCATCTACGGCAACACCGCCGGTAACCGCGACACGACGGACGCGCAGCTCTGGTTCATCCGCTGCGTTCAGGAGATATGCGAGGCGGGATGCGCGAACCAGATGGCGGCGCTCAAGAAGACGTGCGAGTCTATAGTCGACAATTACATCAAGGGCACGCCTAACGGAATCCACGTCGACAATGAAAGTGCGCTCGTCTGGTCGCCGTCTCATTTCACGTGGATGGACACGAACTATCCTGCGTGCACACCGCGTATCGGCTATCCCGTCGAGATACAGGCGCTCTGGATTTCCGCTCTCCGGTTCCTCGGCCGCAGTGAACTCGCGGACAAGGCGCTCGATTCGCTGAAGCGGCTCTTCAAGCGCAAGGACGCGCCGGGCTACTTCGACTGCCTCGCGGCGCCGAACGGAGAAACCGCCGCCCATGCGGAGCCGGAGGATACGATTCGCCCGAACCAGCTTTTTCTGATTACGCTCGGCATCATTGACGATCCGTCAATACTGTTTGCGACCGAGGAACTCGTCGTTCCCGGCGGCATGCGGTCGCTTAATTCGGAGCATCCGCTATATCGCGGCGTCTATGCTGGCGACGAGGACACGAAGCGCAAGCCCGCATACCACAACGGAACGGTTTGGGGCTGGGTGTTCCCGCTCTATGTCGAGGCGCTTGTCAAGATTGGCGCGTGTTCGCGCGAGTCCGCGCTTTCGCTTCTCGCGTCGTCTGTCGAGAACCTCAACGCGGGCTGCATCTGCCATGTGAGCGAAAATGCCGACGGCGACGCGCCGCATGCCCAGAAGGGCTGTGCGGCCCAGGCGTGGAGCGATTCCGAGCTTCTTCGCGTCTGGCTCAAAATTTGCAGATAGCCCCCTTGCGCACTAGGTGCCTGTTTTGGTATAATACGCGCCACTTGACCATTCGGGCGTGGCGCAGTGGTAGCGCAGTTGACTGTTAATCAATTGGTCGCTGGTTCGAATCCAGCCGCCCGAGCCAAGTTTATGATTCCCCATGATGGGGGTGATCCGGTTTCGACGGGACATGTTGAGGTCAGATCGCGCGTCGTGGATCCTCGTTGGCCACGTAAAAAACGAGGACAAAAAGTAATTGCGAACAACGATTACGCTCTCGCCGCCTAATTAACGGCCGCGATGTCAAAGCGCCGATGTCTGCTGAGCGCCGAGGCATAATTTAGCAGGCCACGCTTGAGGGGGCTCCGCTCGCTCGCTTAAGGGTGCCGAACCGAGCGGGTGGTTGCGGATAAGCCCGGACGTCGGCGTACCGCTTCCGAGATCAAAGGCGCCATACACGCGTAGAAGTTTGGTTGATTCTGTTTCGGACAGGGGTTCGACTCCCCTCACCTCCACCAGCCTTCGCTCAGCGAAGCTGAGCTTCGGCTCGGCGAGCCGTTGTTGTAAATTCCCCCTTGCGCGGGGGAGGCGATTTTTGATATACTACACACCGTTTCCACGGAATGGGGAAGTAGCTCAGTTGGTAGAGCATCACGTTCGCAACGTGGGGGTCGAGAGTTCGAATCTCTTCTTCTCCACCATCCTTTGCCGGAAGCTATGTGGGACTGTAGCTCAACTGGACAGAGCGACGGTTTCCTAAACCGTAGGTTCCGGGTTCGATTCCCGGCAGTCCCACCAATGTTTTCGCTGTTGGTCTTAAAGCTGGACTGGGGGTTTTGTGATGTTGTTTGGTACGGTTCTTTTGGCAGCGGTATTCGAATGTGGCGGCCTTGCTACCGGCGGTGAACGCGTTTTCGTGGAGGCCGAGTCGTTTGCGACGCTCGGCGGCTGGGTAATAGACCAGCAGTTCATGGACGTAATGGGCTCTCCCTATTTGCTTGCGCACGGTATTGGCCGCCAGGTCGAGGATGCAGTGACGAAGGTGGATTTTGCCGCGGCCGGGAAGCGTCGTCTCTTCGTGCGGACGCGCGACTGGGTTTCCCCTCATGGTCCGGGGCGCTTTCGCGTCAAGGTCGGCGATTGGACTTCGCGGGAGCTTGGCGTCGGCAACGGCGACTGGCACTGGGAAGACTGCGGCGTAGTCGATGTCGCCGGAGAAATGGAGGTGCGGCTTTGTGACCTCACGGGATTCGAAGGCCGCGTCGATGCGCTTTGCTTCGTTCCAGACGGCGAAAGCCCCGCGCGCCCCAGCAAGGCCGTTGAGGAAGGCGAGGCATTCGATTTTGTCGTCGTGGGCGGCGGCTTCTCCGGGATGTGCTCGGCTGTCGCCGCTGCGCGTGCCGGCGTGAGAACGGCGCTCGTGCAGGATCGTCCCGTTTTCGGCGGAAACGGCTCCAACGAATGCCGCGTGGCCCCCAGCGGAGGACTTGACGTAGGTCCGTTTCCGCGCAACGCCGATCTCATGAAGGAGCTTCGGGCGATGATGCCAAGGCATCAGGGCCCTGCGTGCTCGGACAACTACCGCATTGACGACGAGGCGGTCGGGAAGTGGCTTTTGGCGGAGACGAACCTTTCCGTCTTCGTGTCGACGCGCTGTGTGGCGGCCGAGAGGGGAACGGACGGTTCGATCGCTTCCGTAGTCCTCCATGACATAAGGAACAGCCGCCGCTTCCGCATTCGCGCGCGTTTCTTCTGCGACGCGACAGGCGACGCGTCGCTTGCGGAACAGGCGGGAGTCGAGACGCGCTGGGACGCGGAATGCCGCGAGGATACGGGCGAGAAACTTGCGCCGCATCGCGGCAACCGCCGCGAGAGCGGCGGGCTCGAGTCGTCGTGTCTTTGGTTTGCGCGCGACGCAGGCGTTGTGCGCCCGTTCCCGCGTTGCCAGTGGGCGCTCGATGTCGTACGCGACGAAGATGCGCTCGTGGAAGGCGAGATCGGCAAGACGAACTGGCTCCTTTCCGGCAACTGGAGCTGGGGTTCCGGCTTCTACCGTGATCCGGTGAAAGAGGGCGAGCAGATACGCGACTGGAACTTCCGCGCCATCTACGGGCTCTGGGACTACCTCAAGAACAGGGCGGCCTATTCCGGCAACTACGCCAGTGCCGAAATCTACTGGCTTGGCTACATCCTTGCCAAGCGCGACGCACATCGCATCGTCGGCGACTATGTCGTCACTGGGACCGACATGCTGGAAGGCAGGAAGTTCGACGACGGCGTCGTCACCACGACATGGTATCTCGACCTGCATGGCCCCGCGCCCATGGTGGAGGCAAAGTTCCCCGGGGGCGCCTTCCGCACCACCGGCGTCGTCCTGCACGACGGCAGACGCGCGGACATAAAGCCTTTCGAGATACCGTTCAGGTGCTTCTACTCGAAGGACGCGCCGAACCTTTTTGCGGCCGGCAAGGTCATATCCGGCACTTACGTGGCGCTTGGCTCGTATCGCGTCGAGAACACGTGCGGTATGATGGGCACGATGGTTGGCCGCGCCGCTGCGCTCTGCCTCCGGCTCGGCGTCTCGCCGCGAGAGCTCGGCAAATCGCATCTTGCGGAGCTGAAGGCCGTACTGTCAAAACCAGAGACAATTTGCTATAATTCCCGTATGAAGAAATGCACTTTCCCCGATTGGTCGTCGCTGACCCCCGAAAAGGCCGCGGCGGATTTGCCGCGGCTCCTCGAAGAAGCAGAGAAGGGTGTCGCGAAGATAGAGGCGTCGTCTCCCCAGACTTTTGAAGATTTGGAATGGGCCCTTGCGGACGCGACTCGTCCGCTGTGGGACCTCTGGGGCATGGTCGGCCACATGATGTCGGTAATGAACTCCGACGAGTGGCGCAAGGTGGACGAGGAGTTCCGCCCGAAGATCGTGGAGTTCTCCCTCAGGGTCTCGCAGTCGAAGCGGCTCAACGACCTTGCGAAGGAGGTGCTGATGCGCCTCAAGTCGTGCGGCGGAGCGAGCGAGAACGCGACGCGCATACGGATTCTCGAGAAGTCGATCCAGGGTGCGGAACTCGCCGGCGTCTCGCTCGAGGGCGAGAGGAAAAAGCGCTTCAACGAAATCTCCCAGCGGCTCTCGAAGCTTTCTATGGACTACTCCAACGCCGTCCTCGACGCGACGAACGCGTTCAAGTTCGAGAAGGACGGCAAGACTTACACGATAGACGACGCAAACTACCCGCAGACGATGAAGCACTGCGCCGACCGCGAGGTGCGCGAAAAGCTCTTCCGCGCCCGCTCGACGCGTGCGCCCGAGAACACGGCGAGGATAGACGAGATTCTCGCCTTGCGATTCGAGAAGGCGAAGCTGCTCGGCTTCAAGAATCCGGCGGAACTTTCGATAGCCGTCAAGAGCGCGCCGTCCGTCGCGGCGGTGATGAAGATGATTGACGACCTCGACGCGGCGACAGAGAAGATCGCTGCCGAGGAAAAGGCCGAGCTCGTCGAGTCTGCAAAGGGCGCGGTCGAGAAGCTTGAGCCGTGGGACCAGTCCTTCTACGCGACGCGGTTGCGCGAAGACAAGTACTCGTACTCCGAGGAAGAGCTTAAGAAGTACTTCGAGGTCGAGGTCGTGGTGGCGGGGCTTTTCAAGATGGCGAAATTCCTCTACAACGTCGACATCCACGAGCTAAAGGGCGCTAAGAAGCCGTCCGTCTGGCATCCTGACGTCCGCTTCTTCGAGATGTCCGAGGACGGCAAGCCCATCGCCCACTTCTACTTCGACCCTTATGTCCGAAACGGCCAGAAGCGCGGCGGCGCGTGGATGAACTCGTTCGACGACCGCTGCGACCGCAGGGGCGTCCTTCCGCTCGCGCTCGTCTGCACGAACAGCCCGACGAAAACGGAAAGTCATATCTCCCGATGCGCGAGGTCGAGACGTTGTTCCACGAGTTCGGCCACGCGACGCAGTGCATGCTTACGAAGGTAGGTGAAGAGGGCGCGGCCGGTCTTTCGCTCGTCGAATGGGACGCAGTGGAGGTCGCGAGCCAGTTCAACGAGAACTGGTGCCTCGACGACCGCACGGGAATCGTCGTTCCCGCGGACCTCAAGAAGAAGGTGCTCGCCGCGAAGAACTTCCGAGCGGCGACGGTCTGCCGCGCCCAGCTCGCGCTTGCCAAGATCGACATGCTCCTTCACATCGGCGAGAACGGCGGCAAGAAGCCGCGCGAGATCAAGGAGGAGATCTTCCGCCACTTCGACATGCCGATGGTAAAGGAGGATCTCTTCCTCTGCGCGTTCTCGCACATTTTCGCTGGCGGCTATTCCGCCGGCTACTACGGCTACAAGTGGGCAGAGGTAATGAGCGCCGACTGCTACGGTGCGTTCGAGGAGGCGGGGCTTTCCGACGACGCTGCGGTGAAGCGCGTAGGCAAGGCGTATCGCGACACCGTTCTCGCGCTTGGCGGCAGCGAGTCCGCTTACGACGTGTTCCTGCGCTTCCGCGGCCGTGCGCCGACGATTGACGCGCTCCTCAGGCAGCAGGGGCTGAAGAAATGACGTACCGGGCAAAGAAGAATTTCGTCTCCATCCTGCCCTATGCGGTATGGATGGCAATGATGATCCTGCTCCCGGCGACGCCCGAATGCTATGCGGCGCGTACGCTCGTCACGCTCATCATCCTTCTGCCGTGCCTCTTTTACCTCGAGCACCATCACGGTGTCATCCACCGCAATTCGACGTTCAAGCCGGAACTCGTGTGGGGTGTCCTCGTCGGAATGCTCGTCCTTGCGATATGGGTCTGGCCAGAGCAGTTCGACTGGTATCGCAAGTGGTGCATCTACGGGGACGGAGGCACGGCTGCCGTAGACGAGAGCGAGATGGTTTACAAGATCGTGCGGCTCTTGGGAAGCGCCTTCGTCATTTCTATCGCGGAGGAGCTTTTTTTCCGTCGCTGGCTAATGCGCTTCGCTGGCTTCTGGCTGATGGTCGCGCTCTTCGCTGTCGAGCATGACCGATGGCTTGTAGGCGCGATAGCAGGCATGCTCTATGGCTGGCTTGCCTTGCGCAAGGGTCTTCTTTCTGCGATAATCGCCCATGTAACGACGAATCTTGCGCTCGGGCTTTATGTCCTCGAGACGGGCAACTGGCAGTTCTGGTGAGGCAACTGGTGAAAGACGACTACGAGCTTCTTGATTCTGGCGACGGCCGAAAGCTGGAGCGTTTCGGCAAGTACGTGCTTGCGCGTCCGTGCTCGCAGGCGCTCTGGCGGCCTTCGCGCCCGAAGGCGGAATGGGATCGCGCAGATGCGTCGTTCGACCGCGAGGACGGCAACCGCTGGCATGGCCGCACAAATCTCCCCAAGGAATGGACGATTGAGACGGCTGGCATAAAGTTCAAGCTCGGCGGCACCGACTTCGGTCACCTTGGCATCTTTCCCGAGCAGCGCGCACAATGGAAGTGGATATGGGAGATGGCGAAAGGCGCGCGGGTATTGAACCTCTTCGCCTACTCCGGCGGCTCTACGATGGCGTCGGCGCTTGGCGG
Source organism: uncultured bacterium (assembly GCA_902801025.1). GTDB lineage: Bacteria > Verrucomicrobiota > Kiritimatiellia > RFP12 > UBA1067 > UBA1067. Next base: position 11,802 of record CADCGZ010000059.1, read on the forward strand.
CGCGGAAGTCTGCCATCTCGACGCGTCGAAGGGCATGGTCGAATGGGCGCGCGAGAACGCGCGGCTGAACGGCCTTGGCGACGCGCCTATCCGCTGGATCGTCGATGACGCGCACAAGTTCATGAAGCGCGAGATTCGCCGCGGTCGGCGATACGACGCGGTGATCCTCGATCCGCCGACCTTTGGGCGCGGCGCAGGCGGCGAGATGTACAAGATAGAGCGCGACCTTAAGGAGACGCTTGGGCTCGTGCGCGACCTCTTGAGCGACAAGCCACGATTTGTCCTATTTTCGAGTCATACGCCTGGGCTTTCGCCGATTGTCGCCGAGAACATCCTTGGCCAGCTTTGGCCAAAGGCCTCGCTCGAATCGGGCGAAATGACCCTTGACGGCGAGGGTCTAAAATGTCCAAGCGGCATCTTCTGCCGCGCAATCTGGTAGAGCCATGAAGTATCGCTATCTCTATCAGACGAAGGACAACGAGAACAAGGAGGGCTGGATCAACGCCAAGAGCCGCGAGAACGCATACGCGGAACTTCGCAAGATGGGCATCCGGCCCTATCGCGTGATTGGCGACGATCCGATCAACTGGAAGCCGTATGCGGCAGGTGCGGCAATCGTCCTTCTCGCCACGGCGCTCGCCGCCGTCCTTCTCGTTGGGCGTGAGGATAGGAGGCCACACCCGCGCGCGCAACTCGTCGGCGACCGCGCCGTCATCGACGCAGGGGTTTATTCTGGATGGACGAATGTCCTTTCCTCTGTGCTCGACAGGCGGCTTGCCTTGTATGCGCAGCCTGGGCGTTATGTCGATTCTCCGAAGCCGACCGAAGAGGAGTGTATCGCGCTCGCCGCCGCGCTTGACGAGCCAGTCTCTTATGTCGCCGGCGAGCCGCCGGAGCACCGCATGCTCAAGAACATCGTCGCGAAGATGCGCGAGGACATGCGTGCCTACATCGCCGATGGCGGCGACGTCGCGGGGTACTTCGATTTCCTCGACGAACGCCAGTCGCAGGAGCGCGAGTTTCGCGAAAAGGCGCTCGATACGGTCTATCGCGCCCCCGAGAGCTTGCGTGAACGCGCGTGGCTTGGCGTCAACGCCCGGCTGAAAGACATGGGCATAGAGCCGCTTTCAAAGCCGACGGGGATTCAGGAACTTCCAGAGGAGCAGGAGCAATGAGATGTAGAATGGCAATCTTCGCATTAGCGGCATCGCTTGCCGTGCGCGGCGCGGTGGCTGCGCCTGAAATACTCGTCGGCGTTACCGGCTACGGCGAGAGCCCGGAGTTCGGCGAAGTCGTGACGAACGGGGAGTGCAACCTCTTCGTCCAGTGGTCGCGCAGCGAGAACCTGATACCAGGCGAGTCCAGGCTGATGGACGCGGCGCTTTTCGAGAAGGCCAAGGCGAACCACGTGCGCGTCATGACAATCTACGGCAACCAGGACGGACGCAAGACGAAGGCGCTCAAGGCGGCGTGGGGCGACCTCTACCTCGGCAACAACATCGGCGAATACGCCGGGTTCCTCTACCAGGACGAGAAGAGCTATTCTAAGAACTGGCCGCAGTGCCGCGATCTGGAGGAGGCGCGCGACTGGCTCGTCGGCACGATGCTCGCCGCGCCGAAAAAGACGCAGCTCGGGCGACCGGCGGACGAGCGCGAGCCGTGCGTCTTCTCGACGAGCGGCTCGCCTCTCGCCTGCTATGAGCTCGACGGCGGAATCGATGTCATCTGCAATGAGATGTACGCCGTCGGATGCGGTGACCTCGCCTACGCCACGGCCGAGGCGCGCGGCGCGGCGCGGCGGAGGGGGCGTCCGACGTGGACGGCGTGGCTGGCGCACGAATGGCAGACATGCTGGCCACGCGTTCCCTATGGCGTCGCGCAGAAGCAGGATTCGCTCGAGGTCGGCCTCAAGGAGATGTGGGTCATGGGAACCTCGATGATGGTTCTCGAGTCCGGTTCACAGTCGACGCAGGCCCAGGACTACACGCCGCCGGACGGATCGATGGCGGAGTTCAAGTCGCCGAAGCAGGGATACGACGGCGAAGTGCCGCGCGCCTACCGGAAGACCATGCGCGACTTCTACCGCTGGACGAAGGAGCATCCAAGGGCTGAAGGCTCGCCCGTCGTCGACGCGGCGCTTCTCATCGGCAACTGCGACGGCTACGTCGGCATGACACACGACATCTTCGCCGTGTTCGGACAGCACCACCTCGCCGCCACGAACGCGAACTGGAAGTGCGCCGCGCCCGAGTACACCTGGGAGGACGTCATGGAGACGTTCTTCCCGCGTCCGGCGGACGCGCTCAGGCCGTTCGCCAATGGTTGGCTCGGCGGTACGCCGCACGGACAGCTCGACGTCGTGAACGTCGATGACGCGACGACGGCCGAACAGCTCTCGCGCTACAAGGTCGTCGCGTTCGGTGGATGGAACACGATGACGCCGAAGATCGCGGCCGTCTTGCGCGAATACGCCGGGCGCGGCGGACAGGTCGCGCTTTGCGTGCCGCAGCTTTCGTCGCGCGTCGACCGCGAATTTGCGAACTACGCGGTGACCGACCTCGTGCAGGCCGTGCCGGGCGTGGCGGTATGCCCCCCGACGCTCGTCGAAGACATCCTCATGGTCGCCGAGGGCGCGCCGGAGTTCCTGAAGCGCGCGTACCCCGCCTATCTTTCCGCAAAGCTCCGCGTAGCAGACGCCGCGCTCTCGGACGGCGTGGAAGTCGTCGCGTCGATGGGCAAGAAGCCCTATCTTGTCAAGGCGCCGTTCGGAAAGGGCGCGTTCTGGCTCTGCCTCGCGTGGGACTATCCCGCCGCACGTCGCGAAGTCGAGGAGTTCCCGTCGTACAGGCGTTTCAGGATGGATTTCTGGCGGACGCTCTTGACGGGGCTCGTCGATTCCGTCCGGCCTTTCCGCGTGACGGGTGACGTCGACTACGTGAACTGGGCCGTCTATCCCGACGGCACTCTCTATTTGCTCAACACCGACTGCGTCGCCTCTCGCTCCGTTCGCGTGAATGGAAGCGAGATGACGCTTTCACCAAAGGAAATGAAGGAGGTTAGACCATGACGGCTGTTCTTGCGACATGTGCGATATTGGCGGCGGCGTCCGTCAGCGACAGGGGCGACAAGTTCACCGACGAAGAGCCGATTGCGCTCGAGCTCGGCGGAGCGACGCGACATGTGGAGTCGTGGGGGCAGAGCAAGTGGAACGGACAGGCGCTTTCCGTTACGAACGGAACGCTCGTGTTCACCAAGTCAGTGCATGTCCACGGCGGCAAGATAAACGTCGGACCTGATACCACGCTCAAGTTTGCGCGAGGCTGCTCGCTCGGGACCGGGCTTGGTGACGCTGGAACGCGAATCTTTGACATCGCGCCTGGCTCCCGCCTCGACATGGACGGCATCCGCTGGAACATGGACCACACGCGCGTCGTTCTGCCCAAGGGCGCGGAGTGGAACGCCGACCTTGAGCACTTCGAGCTTGCGGGAGGGATGAAGGACAATCTCTGGGACATCGGCGGACGTGCCTCATTCCCGCGCGGCATATGCCCCGCCAAGGCCGACTGGGGTCCTGCTCTCAAGGTGGTGCTGCATGAAGGCGGCGAACTTCTTCTCGGCGGGCCCGTCTCGACGAACAGCACAAAGAAGTGCCGCTTCGAGGTCGTTCTCGAGGGCGGCGTAGTCACGCTTTTCTGGAATGCGCAGATAGCCCCCGGCCTCGTCCGGCTTGCTCCCGGCGCGAAGGTCGAGGTTCGCGTTGCCAAAGGCGTGGAATTCGACGAGTCTGCGATTGCCGTTCCCGACGACGCGACGCTTGCGGTGACGCGCGACGTTCCAGTGCCGGAGGGGCTGCCCTTGCGCTATTCGCTGACGGTAAAATACGACAGGACTGGACGCAGCTGGTGGCTCTACGCCGACGCCTACAAGGACGAAATCGCCGAATGGCACGTGACATACCCGAATCCCGACGTCGAGGCAGAAGCAGAGACCGAGACCGCAAAACCGACCGACACTGTCTTCCGCCGCCGCTTCCCGAAGGGCGCGGGCCCGTGGAAGGTGAAGGTTGAGATAACGAACAAGAAGGGCGAGAAGGATGTCCAGACCGTCACTGTGGCGCGGCCGGAGAAGGTCGTCGTGCAGCCAGCTCCGAACGAGCTCGTCATGGTAGGGCAATGCGGCTACGGCGTTGCCACCAACCTCGTGCGCGACATCTTCAAGGAAGACCTCTGCAACCTCTACGTCGGCTGGAATGGCGCCGCGAAGACGCTGCCGCGGAAAGCCCCCGAGGACATCCAGGAGGCCTGGGCGCAGGCTATCAAGGACCGCAAGATGTGGTCGATGAGCATTTACGCCGGGGATGACGAGAAGCTGCAGAAGGAGATCAGCGAAGCTTACGAGGGACGCTACCTTGGCAACAACTGCGGCGAATACGCAAGCTTCATGTATCAGGGACGCAAGGAATGCTGCATCCCCATGAATCTCGACCTCGCGTCGGCGAGGGACCGTTTCGTAAACCGCTACTGCGGCAAGGCCAGCTTTGGATGGCTTGCGAAGTTCCCGTGGGTGTTCTCAACGTGCGGCGCGGCGCTTTCGTGCTACGAGCTCGCGGGCGGAATAGACTTCATCTGCAACGAGCAGTGGGCCATTGGCGCGATGAACATCGCCCATACGTCTGCTGAGGCCCGCGGCGCGGCCCGCAAGTGGGGCCCCGAGTACTGGTGTGCATGGAACGCCCACGAGTGGCAGACGTGCGGACTTCCCTATCGCAGCGAGCAGAAGTACGACTCATGTCTCGTTGGATTTCTGCAGGAATACGTCTTCGGCACGTCGATGATTGTGCTGGAGTCGGGTGCGCAGGGCAAGCAGGCGTGGCAGTACACCTCGGATTTCAAGGGCCAGCCGAAGGAGGAGCGCGCGAAGGAGGGGTATGACGGCTATGTCGCGCAGCACTACCGCGACGTGACGAAGAAGTTCTACGAATGGGTGAAGGCGAATCCGCGCGACAAGGGAACGCCAGAGACCAAGATCGCGATGGCGCTCGGCAACCTCGACGCATATCTTGGGCAGAACGGCGGCTTTACGGTTTGGAGCCAGCACGACAACGCCAAGACGAATGCGGCGCTTTGGAGGTATGGCGCACCGGAGAAGACGCAGGCGCTGATCGAGGACATTTTCTTCCCGCGTCCAAAGGACCTCGTCGAACCGTTCGCCAACTGCTGGCTCGCCGGCACGCCCTACGGCCAGGCGGACGTCATGCAGATCGACGACGATTCCTCGATTGCGGACTTGAAGCGCTACGACCTGCTCGTGTTCGGCGGATGGAACACGATGACACCGCACGTGAAAAGCTTGCTTGAGCGCTATGTCAATGCAGGCGGCACTCTCGTGATGTCGCGCCCCGAGCTCACTACGCGTCTTGACCGCGACTTCATCGGCTATACCGACGCCGACCTAATGGCGCCGTTCGGCTTCCTGCCGCCCGAGGGTAAGGACGACGAGTTCATCGAGAAGCAGTTCGGCAAGGGACGCTATTTCCTGTTCACGGGCCGCAACTTCCCGGCCGCGACGAAGGAGGGGCGCGTCGCGTATGAAGCGCTTGTACGGCGCCTCGCGTCCAAAGTTAAGCAGACGGTGCGCCTCTTGGGCGAGGGCGATACGCCTCTGCCGGACTGCATCACCTATGCCGTCTACCAGAGCAAGATGTATTTCCTCAACATGGACACTCGCCGCGAACGGAAGTTCGCGTACGAGATCGGCGGCAACCGTTCCGAGATGACTCTTGCTCCATGCGAGATCAAGGTCCTCGACCGCAGGAAATAGCAGATTGTGCAGTTGAGGTATGATAATGAATTCAGCTAAACTATACACCTTTGCCAACGGCCTCAGGGTCGTGCTCGTGCCGTGCGAGGCCGAGAGCGCCGCCGTCGGCGTGTTCGTGGCGAGCGGTTCGCGCCATGAGACTGCGAAGACCGCCGGAATATCGCACTTCATAGAGCACATGCTCTTCAAGGGGACGCCGACGAGAAAGCCAATCGACATAACGCGCGCGATCGAGGGCCGCGGCGGCAACTTCAACGCTATGACAGGCGAGGAGGCGACGTGCTACTATGCGCATCTTCCAGACGACTATCTTGGCGAGGCGGTCGACATACTCTCCGACATGTATCTCCGCGCGACTATCCCAGAGGACGAGTTCGCCCGCGAGAAGCAGGTCGTGATCGAGGAGATCAAGATGTATGCCGACGAGCCCGATGCCGTCGCGATGGAGAACCTGCAGAGGAACCTCTTCCCTAAATCGATGCTCGGCTCGCCCGTTGCGGGGAGCGAAAAGTCTCTCGCGCCGATGACGCCGGGCGACATCAGGCGCTACGTCAAGTCGCACTACCGCGCGGACAACACGGTTGTCGTAATCGCGGGGAGCTTCGACGCGCAAAAGGCGCTCGCGCTCGTCGAGAAGTCCTTTAGGCCGCTAAAGGCGCGGCAAATGCGCCGCGCCGCAGCGGGCAGGGATTCGCTCGGCTCGGTCGCGCCGTCCGTGACTGTGAAGAAGGACATCCACCAGACGCAGCTTGCGCTCGGCTACCGCACGTTTGGCATCCGCGACCGCCGTAAATACGCGGCAACCGTGCTTGACGCGATTCTCGGGCGAGGCATGTCCTCTCGGCTTTTCCAGGAGGTGCGGGAGAAGAGGGGGCTTAGCTACGACATCTCTTCGCGCATGCAGTTCTTCAAGGATGCTGGCATGTTCACCGTGACGGCTGGGCTTGACGCTTCCAATGCGAAGCTTGCGCTTTCGACGATCGAGCGCGAGCTCAAGAGGGTGTGCGAGAAGAAGATTCCCGCCGCCGAGCTCGCCCGCGCGAAGGAATTTCTTGTCGGCAACTTCCGGCTTTCGCACGAGAGGGTGACGTCGAAACTTTTCTTCTATGGACAAACGATGCTGGCCTTTGGTCGCCTCATGTCGCCGGATGAGCAGGTCGCGGAGATAAAGGCCGTCACCGCTGCTGATGTGCAAGCAGTCGCAAAGGCCATCTTCAAACCATGCAACAGGAGCATCAGCTGGGTTGTCCCTGGCGGCAGGGAATCTTCGAAATAAGATTTCCGCGGTTTTTTGTGGCGTCTACTGGTAGCGCATATCTATAAGTTGCGTCTATAAGTCGCGTCGCTGTCGCTTAGGCGTCTTGCGCCGATTCCTGCCGTTGCCATTCTTGAGAATCATTTGCGGAAAATTCTTGAGTGTTCTCGGCTCGTCGAGCAACACCGTCTCCGGGGAGAGGATGTGGTCGAGCTTCTTGAATACGCGGTCGAAGACTGGCACCTGTCCTGAAAGTATTTCCTCCACGACCGTATGCCGCGGCGTCTCGTCGAGAAGGGCTGCGGTGGGAGTAGGGTCTTTTGTGCAAGTCGCTTGGCGGAGGCGTATCGCCATCGCTTTGTAGCGCATGAGCGTCTTGTACTTGGGCGAGAGTTCCGGCAGGTTCTCCTTGAGCCACCCGCGAATCCCGCCGTTGCGACCGACCACCTCGCCCGAATCGTCGAACCTCAGGCAGTTGTCGACATAGCACTCGAGATCGTGCAGCATCCCGCCGAGGCGGATCATCGCCTCGCGCGAGTCCTTGCGCCCGTTCCACGCGGCGAGAAGGGCGTCGGGGGTGGGCATTGGCGCGGTTGTGGTGCGGCGCGAGAGTTTGCGCCTTGCGGCCGCGAGTTCGCGACGGCGGGCCTTCTCGCGGGCGTAGTAGAAGGGGCGACGGACTATTCGCAGGTCGCGCATGAGCTCGCGTTTCATGCGGTCGCGCTCTCTCGGGTTTGAGAGCTTCTTCACCTCGTCGCGCATGAGGACCCCGATGTCCATCGCGATGCAGACGCCGAGGAGGAGGGGGTTGAAGGTCGAGTCTAGGTATGTGCTGGCGTTTTGCCGCTCGAACCAGGCGTCGCCGTATGACTCGCCCTCGGCGACATCCCTCATGCGCGGGCGGTAGGAGTGTATGTCGAGGTATTTCCCAGTGTAGGTTTTCGCCTCGCTGTATGTCCAGCCGTAGTGGTAGGCGTACCAGTATGCTGAATGCTCGTATGTCTTGCGGGTCATGTCGAATGTCTTTGCCCCTTTCCCAGGCGGCAGTGGATATTATACCATAAAATGAGAATTCTATGCGGAAAAATCTTGAGGGGGTAGGGATTTCTTGAATGTGGCGGTCTGCGGGTGAGAAGATTTGGTATAATATCTCACAGAAAATTTAGTTGGGGTGTAAAAACATTGAAATGTGGGAATGGGGATTTTGTCGAAAAGTCATTTGCAGGAGGAATGGTGAACGGTACAATATTCAGCGGGGCGACATTTGACTCGCGCAATGTGAAGCCTGGAATGCTCTTTGTCGCGCTAAAAGGCGACAAGGCGGATGGTCACGACTACATTCCGCAGGCGCTTGAGAAGGGCGCGGCGGGGATCATCGACGGCTATGATGAGCTCGACCGCGTGGCGAGGGAGTATCGCCGCTCTCTCAAGGCCAAGGTCGTCGCCATCACGGGCTCCGCCGGCAAGACCACCACGAAAGAGCTCGTCAAGGCGTTTCTCTCGACCATTGGCAAAGTCCACGCGACTGATGGGAACTTCAACAACCACATCGGGCTTCCAATCACCATCCTCAACTGCCCGAAAGACGCCGATTTCCTCGTACTCGAAATGGGCACGAACCACCCTGGTGAAATAGCCCACCTCTGCGACATCGCAGAGCCTGACTGCTCGCTCATTACAAACATCGGCACCGCGCATATCGAGTTCTTCGGCGACAAAGATGGAATTGCGCGCGAGAAGGGCGTCGTCCTTGAACGCGCAAAGGAATTCGGCGTCGTCTCCAAGGAGAACGTGCGCCTCGGCATCCTGCGCGAAATGTGCCGCGGCGAGTTCATTGAGGCAGATCCCCGCCAGGCGTGGCTAGCGAAAGCTCTTGAAGGTGTTCTCCCCGGCGACCACAACCTCTCCAATGCCTGCCTCGCGTTCGCGCTCGCAGAACGTTTTGGTGCCACGCGCGAAGGCTGCGCGGTTGCACTCGCCGGATTCTCGCTCCCCGGCGCGCGGTGGCGCATTTCGGAGAAGTGGGGCGTAACTTTTATCGACGACTCCTATAACGCGAATCCCGACTCGATGATCGCCGCGCTTGATACGCTCGTGAAGACTCCCTGCGACGGCAAGCGAGTTGCCGTCCTTGGTGACATGTTTGAGCTTGGCCCTCGCTCGCTCGAGCTCCACAAAAAAGTCTTTGACCATGCGATGGCGCTGAAGATCCCACTTGTGATCGGCGTCGGCGAGATGTCGTCGCAGTGTCTCTGCCACCTCGTCTACAAGGAGCTAAATACGCTAAAGAAGAAGTTTCGCGTCGATGTCTCTGCTGGCGATCTCGTGCTTCTGAAGGGATCGCACGGCATGCACCTCAGCGCGCTTATCGAGGACTGAGGTTCGACCTGTGAACGGCAAGGTGTTTTTTGTGTCCGGCATCGACACCGGAATCGGCAAGACAATGGCGACAGGGCTTATGGCTCGCTCGCTCGCCGCCGCCGGTCGCGATGTCATAACCGTCAAGCTCGTCCAGACTGGCAACAATGGCTTTTCAGAAGACATTGACGCTCATCGCGTGATATGCGGCGGCGCTCGCTTCCCTGAAGACGACGAAGGGCTGACAGCTCCGCAGATCTTCAAGTTCCCGTCGTCTCCGCTTCTCGCCGCTGCGCTAGAAGGGCGCGCAGTCGATGTCGAGGCGATATCGCGTGCCGTTCGGGAATGTGCCGCACGTCACGAAATAGTCCTCGTTGAATCCGCAGGCGGACTCGAAGTGCCGCTTACGGACGAACTCCTCTCAGTCGATCTCGCTGCTCGCGAAGGGTGGCCGCTTGTGCTCGTCTCGTGTGGACGGCTTGGCTCGATCAACCATACGCTTCTTTCGCTCGAAGCGGCAAAGGCGCGCGGGATGTCTGTTGCCGGCGTTGTGTGGAACTGGTGCGAGGGTGCAGATTCACGAATCGACGACGACTCTTGCGAGACGATTCGCCGTTACCTTTCTCGTTGGGGCTTCCCGCCTGTTGTTGTCCGCATCCCGCGCTTCGACGTTGGTGGGCCATATCCAGAGATTTCGTTGTCGGGGCTTTTTGACGTAGCTCGTGGCTTTGAGGCACTTGATTTCCACGCTAGACTTTGATAAATTTTACACAAAACCAGGAAAGGGGCAAAACCATGAACATCATTGGGAAGGCAATGTCATTTGCGGTTTCACTCGCTGTCGCATCTGCCGCGCTCGGCGCAGAGCTGTCGAAAAGCGTCCCGAAGGGATGGGACGAAGACTTCGAGGCCGGAAAGGCGACGGCGGAGAAAAGCGGCAAGCTGATCCTGCTGGCGTTCTCCGGCTCGGACTGGTGCGGCTGGTGCGTCAAGATGGAAAAGGAAATCTACTCCGACAAGAAGTTCATCTCGGAGGCCAAGAAGAAATTTGTTCTTCTCATGATAGACAACCCGCAGAACAAGTCGATACTTTCACCGCTTGCCGCGAAGCAGAACAGTGAATTGACTCGCAAATACAATGTCCGCGGATTCCCGTCCACGGTCATAGTTCGTCCTTCCGGCGAGGAAGTCAGGCGCTTCGGCGGATACCAGAGAAGTGGCGTGGACGGCTTCCTAAAGGCGCTCGACGAGGTGGCGGATGCCGCCGGCGTTAAGGGTGTGGTCGAGATTTCCGACGATGAGGCGAAAAAGGACGACCGCTTTTTCTTCGCTCCCGCCGAAAAGGGCAAGATCGCGTCGCGCGAGTCCAAGAAGCGCAAGGCGAATGCCCAGAGCGACTTTGAACTCGACGAGTTTGCGGGCATAAAGTTTGGCAGGGCCAAGGCCGATGGTGCGCCGAAACTTGAAAAGCCCTATCGCCTTCTCACGGCTGTGGCGAAGACTTCGTACGCCGCCAACAAGCTTACGGGCTTCACGCTTGTCGCAGATGCAGGCGCCGTCAAGGCAATGACGGACGAGGACCTTCAATTGGAGACCTGCAAGCTAGTGCGAGCGCTTGAAGGCGAGCTTGGCGTAGAGTTCGCGGTTACGTCGTCGAAGATCGACTTCACAGGCAAGAAGACCTCGGTTGTGATCCATTCCAACAAGGCGTCCGGTGTGCTGTCGGTTCAGTTCTCGCGGAAATGACGTTATTCGAATACGACCGCGCGAGAATCTGGCACCCCTACGCCTCGCTCAAGAATCCGCCGCCAGTCCTTCACGCGAAAGCGGCGTCCGGCTTGGAGATAGAGACTGCCGATGGCCAGAGGTTAGTCGACGCCGTCTCGAGCTGGTGGTGCGTCGCGCATGGCCACAACCACCCTGCAATCGTCGAGGCGATACGCCGTCAGTCGGAGAAGATGTGCCATGTTATGTTCGGCGGCTTCACCCACGATTCAGCCGTCGAACTCGCAGAGAAGCTTGCAGCGATTGCGCCGCCCGGTCTTGATCGCGTGTTCTTCGCGGACTCTGGCTCAATATCCGTCGAAGTCGCCGCGAAGATGGCCGTTCAGTACCAGAATGCGCTCGGACACCCAGAGCGCAACCGACTTCTTGCGCTGAAGGGCGGCTACCACGGCGACACCTCGCTCGCGATGGCACTCTCCGACCCCGACGGAATGCACACGCTCTTCAAGGGGATAATGACGAAGCACTTCTTCGCGGAGAAGCCGACCATTCCGACATGGGGCGAATGGAAT
>CADCGZ010000060.1 GCA_902801025.1 uncultured bacterium
CATGAAGACAGAACGCAGACTCTACACAGCCGGAAGGGCAAACGGCGAAACATCGAGGTGCGTGGACACCTTTCCTGGAAAGGCAGGGGGTGGCCTGGTCGGAAGGGCGCTGGCGATCGCGGCGTTGGCGGTTGCGGCGTGGTGCGCGCACGGTGACGTGTGGCAGGACTGCACGGCCTGGTACATGGGCGGTACGGACAAGGATAACGATGGAGTGTTCGAGAATGGCGAGCTTACGGACATCCGCCATGCCGCCATCGCAGATTCACCGACGCACGGCGGCGGCGTCCGCACGAGCAATCCGGGCGCATCGAACCGCGTGGAGACCGTCATCAGCGCGACGAGCGGGCGCACGTTCCCGAATCAGCGCGTGATCTATCTCGCGCAGATTCCGGGCACAACCAAAAACGGCGACCCAGGCGTGAAGGAGCAGGACATAAAACTGCCCTTTGCCGCCACGACTAACGAATACACATTCATCGTTCGCTTGCGCATGGATGAAGACCAGTTTGCAACACAGGGATACATATCTGTCCTCGATCTGGGTTACTGTGGAAGCACTCCCAAGCAAAGTTTCTATATCCGCTACTATCCGGAAACGGAGAAGTTCGGCATCGTGTGCAACGCTGGCGTATCGGTAACCAATTTCAGCTCGCCCACCAACGATGTCTGTCGCACGATGCGTGAGACATGGGTGGAGATGGCGGTCACGATGAACAAGGGGACTATGCGGCTTGGCGTTCGTGCGCCGGGTATGGATGCGTTTGCGTGGAACTCGAAGACATATTCGTTCCCCGCCGGTTGCGATGTACCGTATAAAAACAAGGTATATGTTGGGAGCATGCAGGGCTACGGCGACATTTCCAACAAGACTTATCCAGTGCGGGGGTCCGTCCAGCTGATGGCGTACTGGGAGCGCGTGCTTTCCGATGTTGAGGTGGAAGAGGCGTTTGGAATGGGGAACATTGAAGACTCGTCCCTCTACAGTCCATCCATCCTGACGGTTGGCGGTGGACGCTGCGGTCCAGATATCTTCACTGGAGCGACAACGAACGATGTCACGGAGATAGACCCGGATCTTCAGGACATTGCGGCGTTCCCGGCGTCGATAGAGGCTGGGCGAACGATCAAGATCCCGTTCAGAGTGCTTGACACATGCACCAACCTTCCGCAGCAGGTGCGGCTTGCCACGGCGGCGGATTCGGCGGCAGGTTCCTTCATGATTAAGATCGATGGTACGACGCTTAAGCCGATTTCGGTCCAGCCCGGACAGGAGGTGTCGCGCCATGCGGCGGCGGAACTTTTCACGGAAGGCGCGCATACGCTTACGATCACACGCACGGATGACGGCGCCGGATTGGCGAAGCTTTCGATGGTCGAGATTTCCGGCTCCTGGCGCGTGGGGTGGGTCGACGGCAGTCCGAGCGAATTGGGCGGCGACTTCGGAACCTCCGCAGGGACGAAGACGTATGGCGTAACGGGGCTTTCCAGCAATCGGTGGACGAGCGTGCGGTCAACGGTCACGAAAGCCCGTTTCCTTGCCCTGCGCGCCGACGTAAATGGACTTGATGCGGCGTCGCGGCCGTTTACGTTCAAGTCTCGCCCCGTCGGTTACCCTGCAAACAACAGCTACGATCTGGTCATGTTGGTCAACGGCGAGGAGCGTTTCCGCAGGTTGTGTTCACCGGATGATAAAGACCTCCGCTCAAGCCCGATTGAAATTGCGCTCCCGCCCGGCACCTTGCGCGCAGGGGAGAACGAGTTCGTCTGGAAGACCGTGATCAACGAATCCTATCCAGATCAGGCAAACACGTGGCTGCGGCTTGACTATTTCGCGCTGGAGATCGGGGAGAATTCCATGGGGTTCACGCTCGTCATCCGGTAGGGGGGGCGGAAACAACCACCATTGAGGGGAAAGGCAAGTGCTTATGCGCAAGATAAAGCTCTTCCTGGCGATGTGCGCGGCCGTTTCGGGGTTGCGTGGCGCGGCGGCGGAACTGCAAGGCCTCCGCTGCGACACGGGAACGGTTTCGCGTGCGACGGGGTTCTTCCGCATCGAGCAGGGGGAGAACGGCGTCTGGCGGTTCGTCACGCCCGGCGGACACGGCTTCTTCCTCGCTGCGAACAACGGACCGTCGCAGATGGCTGGCGACGCCTGTCCCGCGCTGGGATACTCCCCCTATACCCGTACGCTCGAGGCGAAGTACGGCAACGACCGTTCGCGGTGGGCGAAGGATGTCGCGGACAGGCTCCTCGGATGGAACTTCAACGCGATCTCAACGTGGGATCCTCCGGCGAAGGGGCTTGTTGGCGCTGGCCTCGCGAGCACCCGGGTGCTCCAGCTCGGGAAGTCCTTCGCCGGAGGCGGGCCGAACAGCGAATCAAACCTCCTGGACAACGTGGAGTTCCCCGGAAGGTTTCCGAACGTCTTCCATCCCGATTTCGAAGGGCATTGCCGCAGGATGGCCATGAAGATATGCGGGAAGGAGCGGGACAATCCCTGGATCGTGGGCTGGTACACGGACAACGAGATCACCTGGCGCGGGGCTGTGAAGCAGGATGAGAATGGCATTTCCGACGACGCCCATGCCGGGACGGGAATGTATGACGCCGTCCTCAGGCTGCCGCCGGAACATTCCGGGCGCAGGGCGCTTGAGGGCTTTCTCGCAGCGCGCGGCCTTTCCGCCACGGACACGGTCGATGTGCGCGTGAAGCAGGACTTCCTGCGCCTTGTCGCCTCGAACTACTATCGCATCGCCACCGCGGCTATCCGCGAGGCGGCGCCAAATCATCTTGTGCTCGGGTGTCGGTTCGCCGGTTTCCGTTCCACGCCGGACATTGCCTGGGAGGAGGGAGGAAAATGGAACGATGCGATGAGCGTGAACGTCTATCCGCCCGCAGATCTCACGAACGGGGTCGTGCGGGCCGGATTCCTTGGCGACGTCCGGCCGATATCGGCCAAGCTCCGCGAAGTGTACCGCTTGTCGGGCAAGCCGGTTGTTGCGACGGAGTGGGCCTATCCGGCGCTCGACACGGAGTGTCCCTGCCGGAAAGGCGCCGGGCAGCGCGTCCCAACCCAACGGGAACGTGCGGCGGCAAGCGCGCTGTTCGCGCGGACGATGCTGTCGGAGCCGGCGGTCATCGGCTATGTCCATTTCCGTTGGGTTGACGAGCCGCCGCTCGGTCGCTGGAAGATGAAGGACGGGGAGGACTGCAACTACGGCCTCGTCAATTTGCGCGATGAGCCGTATGAACTGCTGACGGGGGCGCTGCGGGAGGTGCAGGGCAATCTGTATGCCATCCGGTCACAGATCGGAACGGAGCATCCGGCGGTTCGCCCGACAGCGACAGTCCCCTATCCGCGCTTCCGTGCGTACAGCAAGGCGAGGGGCGGGTGCTGGTGGAAACCGCGCCACGAGGCGAAGCTGGCGGAGATCGCGCGAATGGGCGGCGTCTGCGATCTGGTCCTGCTGGGCGATTCCATTACCCACTACTGGGAGGCGAAGCCGTATGCGGCGGAGAGTTGGGCGGCGCTTACCAACCGCTTCAAGGCGCTCAATCTCGGCTTCGCCGGCGACAGAACGGAGAATGTGCTCTGGCGCGTCGACAACGGCGAGCTGGACGGCTACAGGGCCAAGGCCGTCGTCCTTATGATCGGCACGAACAATTCAACGAAAGACACCACATATCCATGGGAGACGGCGCTCGGTGTGAAAACCCTGCTGGCACGCATTCAGGAGCGTCAGCCGCAGGCGAAGATCATCCTGACGGCGATATTTCCGCGCGGGCGCGGCGCCGATGACAAGGGGCATTCCGGAGCCCGGGCGCGCAATGACCGGACGAATGAGATACTGAAGACGTTTGCCGACGGCGAGAAGATCGTCTGGCTCGACATTTCCGACAGGCTTGTCGACCCGGAGACGAAGTGGACGACGCCGGAGATGTTCCCGGATCGCATTCACCCCTCGGGTGCGGTCTACCACATTTGGCTTTCCGCTCTTGCGGAAGCGGTTGACCGCGCCTTCGCCGCCGAAACGGGGCGACAGGGGCTGGTCTCCCCGGATGAAAAGAGGGATCTCCGGAAGGATCCCGGAGGCTACAGGGTCAGACACGTCGAACGGGGTTCCACTCAACGTATCGCAAGGGTGTCGCAAAGACATCCATCAAAACGAAAATCAAATGGTGCGCCAAGCAAAACTTGGCTGAACTCGTAGAATGAAAGGAATCTACTCAACGAAGAGAATGGCACGTTGATAGGACGGCTGGCTGTGTGGAGGGCGACCGACGCGCAGAAGCCCAGCCTGACGAACGAGCGAGCCAAACGAAAGTGAAGTCCCGTATGTACGCCTCGATACTTCCAACCGAAAGGCATCCCGTGGCCAAGCGGGTCATGATAGCCGAAGCCGAAACGGACGCGCCGAAACCATTACGCGGTGCGCCCGACGGGACGGGGTATAGGGACATGGCGCGCTCGGAAAGTTCAGCACAGGAACTTGGGAGACCTGCCGACGGGAAACCGACGGCAGGAGTCGGAGGAGTCCGTAGTAGCGGGGAAGCGGGTAACGACCGTGGAGCGAAGGGGCTCTGCCCGAAGGGCGTCTCGAAGGGAAGCGGCGCGGAGCGACTGCGTAAACGGCACTTGACGGAGAGGGAGATTCGGGAGATAGGCGCGAAGCGCAACCTCGCGAAGTACCCCGACCTCGCGCTGATGACGGAGAGACTGGCAAGAAAGGCGGAAGCAGAGCCGAAGTCCCGCTTCCACAATCTGTACAGGTGGGTTCTCCATGACGAGACGATGCGTTGCGCGTGGGAGCGCGTAAAGGCCAACGGCGGCGCACCCGGCGTGGACGGAATCACCTTCCAGATGATAGAGCGGGGCGAGGGCGGAGCGGAAGGGTTCATCAAGGGGATACAGAAGGAACTCCACGAGAAAACCTACCGTGCAAGCCCGTTGCGGCGCAAGTACATCGAGAAGGCCAACGGCAAGATGAGACCCCTCGGCATACCCACCATCAAGGACAGGGTGGTGCAGTGCGCGGTCAAGATAATCATCGAGCCGATATTCGAGAAGGACTTTCACGACTGCTCGTTCGGCTTCCGTCCCAATCGAAGCGCGCAGGACGCCGTGGAGAGGGTTGCGGGAAGGGTCAAGAGCGGCGAGGTGCTTGCGTACGACGCAGACCTCTCGTCCTACTTCGACACGATACCGCACGACAAACTCATGGCGGCATTGCAGATGCGCATAACCGACGGCAGCGTGCTGAAACTCATACGGCACTGGCTGAAGGCGTGCGTACAGGAACCGAACGGAGTGAGGATAAGCCCTAAGGGGAGGGGTACGCCGCAAGGAGGTGTCATATCCCCGCTTCTGGCGAACATCTACCTGCATTGGTTTGAGACGATTGTTTCGCTGACCGCCAAGGCCTGCGGTCAGGTCATGTCGATTGTGCGCTACGCGGACGACTTCGTGATTCTCGCGCGGGCATGGGTGGACGGGTTCCTAAAGAAGGTCGAAGGAATACTTGAAGGACGGATGGGACTGACGGTGAATCGGGAGAAGACGAAGACGCTCGACTTCCGAGAGCCGCACACGACCTTGACATTCCTCGGGTACGAATTCAGAATGGTGCGCGACAGGCTCTTCGGAACAGGAAAGAGGTATCTTACCTTTGGTCCGTCGAAGAAGTCGATGAAGCGCGTCAGAGAGAAGATACATGGAATCACTCACGCGAGGAACGGTCTATTGACTGTCGAGAAGGTCGTGGAACGGCTCAACAAACTGACGAAGGGATGGGGGGCGTTCTACTCGGTCGGCTATCCGTCCAAGGCTTTCAATGCGGTGAACGGCTACGCGCTTCGGCGCATGGCGCGGTTCCTCAACAGGAAGAGCCAGCGGCACTATCGGCTGAAATTCGCGGACACATACTACGGTGAACTCAACCACTACGGGATGCACTGGCTCAGATGGGCGGATGTCCGCAGGCGGCGGTATTGACAGAAAAAAAATCGGTATAATAATAAGCAACAATCTGCAAAAGCGGAGAAAGGAAAAGCCAAGCTATGACGAACGCAGCTCTACGGGGAAAGCCGGATGCGGGAAATCCGCACGTCCGGTTTGATGAGGGGGAAGTCGCATCGGCGGCAACGCCGAGGCGTGGGTCTCTACTCTACAAACAGCGTTTATCTGCATTCTTTGCCGTTGCATGTCTGCTTTGTGTGCCTGCGTACGCGGACGAATGGTTCGTGTCTCCGAATGGCAGCGACAGCGCCGCCGGCACCGAGGTCGCCCCGTTCCGCACTCTCACGAACGCAGTGTTCAGGGCTTCGGCGAACGACACGATTACGTTGTTGCCGGGCGATCATGTAGAAGGCGTAACGACGCAGGCGGCATCGCAGAACCGCGTCGTCGTGGACAAGCCGCTTATAATCCGTTCGCGTGACGGCCGCGACGCCACTCGCATCGTAGGCGCGTGGAGCACGGTGGAATCAACTTCTCTCCCGTGGGGCATGGGTGCGGGTTCCGTGCGCTGCGTTTGGATTGCGGCCGCAGGTTCGGGGACGCGACTTGAGGGCATTACGTTTGCCAATGGCTCGACGCCGACGACGACCGGTTCGGCAGCTACGACCGGAACGTCTGGCGGAGGTCTTTATGTAGACTCCGCTGCGTCCGCAACGGTTGTCAACTGCGCATTTGTCGACTGCGAAGGTACCAACGGCGGCGGGCTCTTCTATGGGAACCAGAATGACAACGTAAAGGTCGTGCGGACGCTTTTCAAGCGGTGCCGCTCGACAAAGTTTGGCTATGCCATGCGCGGCGGCGCGGCCTACAACTGCGTTTTCGACGACAACGGTCGGACGCGTCTGAAGGACGGTACGCTCAAAACCGAGGACAATACGTTGCGTGGTGCGCTCTGCGTGGCATATGTCGTCGTAAACTGCACTTTTGTCGGCAACGATTGCTATGGACTTGGCGGTGATACGAAGATTCCCGGTGTCTATAACTGCCTTTTCGTCAAGAATGGCACCGGCAGCGCCGATGTGCGCGACATGAACACCGCGTATGTCACGGGCTACTACAACTGCGTGAGTGATGTTTCCAGCACGACCGCCAACAACAGTGAATACGTGCCTTTTGACTCCTCTGCCGAGGTCTATTCGCCTGCGGACGGCGACTATCGCCTGGTGTACGGCGCGCACTCGCTCACGAACGGCAACGCAACGTTTCTGACGCAGATACCGGAGGAGTTCCGCGACAAGGACTTCTACGGCAATGCGCGCACGACTGATGGCGTAGTCTATGTGGGTGCTGTGCAGAGGTTCGCAACTGCAGTGGCGAGCGGTGTTCTCCTGCGCCTCCAGGGGAATGGCAGCTGGAGAATCGGCGGCAAGGACTTCCCTCTAGTCAGTTGCACTTGGAAGGTGGGTGAAGGATGGCCCGCGCCTGTGCTTGTGCAGTTCGCTCCGACTTCCGGCGTGGCGCTCGTCCGCTACACCGTCAACGGCGAACCTGTATGGCCGCGCCGCGACGACGCGGCATGGGTGAATTCCCAGACGCCTGGCGCCATTCGCGCCGTGACGCCCGTGACGACGACTAACGTCGTCTGGGCTGACGCCAATGAGGGAAGCGACGAAACGGGCGACGGATCGGCGGCGGCTCCGTTCAAGACTCTTGGCATGGCCGTTACCAATTCGCTCACGACGCATGTCGTCTACGCAAAGGCCGGCGACTACAACGCAGGCGGATCAAAGGCGATTGGGCAGAATTCACGCGTCGTCGTTCCCGGGACGTTCTCTGGCGAGTTGCGTGTCCTTGCCGTCGAGGGGCCAGACGTTACGTTCATCTCCGGTACGTATGGAACTACTGATGCGACATATGGCTTTGGAGCAGACGGTGCCCGTTGCGTGGCCATTGCGTCTACGGGCGCCAACTATGCGGCAATTCAGGGATTCACGCTGCGAAATGGCAGAACGGCTACAAGTAACGGCAAGGAAGGCAATGGTGCCGCACTCGCCAACATTGACGACTCGTCTGTCTCGCTTGGTACGGGCCTTCTTGTGGACTGCGTTATTACTAACTGTCTTGCTCCTCGCGGTGCAGCTGCGTTTGGCGGAACGCTTTTGCGGTGCCGCGTTTACGACTGCCTGTCGACAGGCAACAACAACGGTATCCTTCGTGGAGGCAATGCGATTTCAACGCTCTTCGCAGGATGTGGCAAGAAGTCCGGAATAACCTTGAATGTCGTTGCCGGCGCATCGTACGCCTGGAATTGCACGTTCTATGGCAATTCAATCGGATCCTTCTACGAATCTGGTACGGCAGGGCTGCAAAGCGGTCTTCGCAACTGTGTGTCTGCGGCCAGGACGGATAACGGCAACGATCTGGACCGTGCCAGCGCTTTCTCGGCTGGGTGGATTACCAACACTCTCTATCAACGTGCCGCTGCCGGCGCAACGGCCAATTTCGATGAAACGGTCGTCAGCGAGAACCCCGTCGAGTTCGCCGACGAAGCGCTCGGCTATCTCGCGCTGTCGAAAGAGTCTGCGGGCTATTCGCTCGCCTCGGCGACGCAAATGAAATCTTGTATGGACATCGACGGCAATCCATTTGAATTCGCGGCAGACGGCGCCTATCAGGCAGGGTGCTATGCGCCGCGTCCGAAGACAGAGCTGTCCACATGGTACGTGGATTCTGCCAATGGCAACGACGCGAATGACGGCAAGACGGAGGAAAGCGCCTTTGCGACGCTGGCGGCTGCGATATCCGCGGCGGAATACGGCGATACTGTCGTCGCTCTGCCCGGAACATATGCAAGCGGGACGATGCTCCAGAACCTTGCGCAGTCCGGCGGGTCTGTCGAGCCGACTCTCCCCGCGCGAGTTGTGGTGAAGAGCGGCGTAACGCTCGAATCGCGCGATGGCGCCGAAGCGACGGTCATCCGTGGCGAGGCGTCGTCGGCGCAGGAGGCGGTGAACGGATGCGGCGAGGGCGCGGTGCGCGGCGTGTTCCTCTGTCGCGACGCGACTGTGCGAGGGTTCACCATCACCGGCGGACATACCCTCTGCACGGGTGTCACGTCCGTAAATGAATACGGCGGCGCGGTCGCTGGTTGCGCGGGTGCGGCGGCGACTGACGCGGAGTTCTCCGGCCTCGTGGAGAACTGCGTCATCTCCGGCAATGTAGCTCGCATCCACAACTCGCAGTATGGCACCTACCGCAACTGCCGGTTCGTCGGCAATGTGAATGCGGAGAACAAGATGGGCTTTGCCGTTTCCCGCGCCCGCCTGGAAGGGTGCTATTTCGAAGGCAACGGTGCATCGACCTCCCATTCTACGATCTACTGCTCCGCTCTCGTGAACTGCACGGTTCGCGGAGGCCAGGCGGGGGCTGGCAGCGGCAATGGCACTGTCTGCAACGAAGGTGATTACGTCAATGTGCGCGCTATCCTCAACAGTGTCATCGAGGCAGAAAGGGTCAAGGTCTCCATTGCCACGAACTGCCTTTTCGGCGTGACGACAACCAACCTGTATTCTGGGACTTTCCGCACGAATGCCATGGTTTATGCGGCCGCAAATCTCAATGACTTCGGCATCCCGCTCGCAGGCTCTCCTGCCGTTGACGCGGGCGACAACGCGCTCGCCTCCGCCGAGCTGACTGCGGGATGCGATGGCGCGGGAGTCCGCCGCGTCCTCAATGCCGTCATTGACCTCGGCGCTTACGAATACGACTGGGGCGCGCCGTGGGGCAGGGCCATCGGAGGTGGAAGGCGGCTCGCCATCGTTGACATGCCGAGCTCCGCGGCTATTGTCGGCAATCGACTGGTGTTCGTGGATGGCGCGGTCAAGATGATCTGGAACAGGGGAGGCGCCGGCGACATGTACAGCTATCGCGTCAACGTCACCGGAAGCGGCGCGCTTGCTGTGGTTGTTGACGGCGAGACGGTCGGAACGTTCACGGCACTTGATGGCGCGAGGGAACTGCGCTTTTCTTCGAATCTTCCGGCGCATGCTCTCTCGTTCACATATGTGCCAGGCGCTGACGACGTCGGTGGGGCAGAGATGTATGGATTTGTGCATGTGTCTGGAATCCAAATCATTGTCCGATAGGACATTGCCATGCGGTCGTGCATTTTTGTATTGTCCGCGGCGGCTGCGCTGTCGTGCGCAGGGGGAGCGCCTGTAGATCGGCTTGGCGCGCTTTGCGATGCTGGCTGGGGCGAGATGATGTCCACGCGCTGGCATGCGGGGACGGGCCTTGTGTATGGACGAGTCCCAGATCAGGTGCGCACATCCAAGGGTGCCGTCAACTGGATGTTTCCCTGGAAGGACAAGGTCGGCTACGGCTATGGCATGAGCGACTGCGCTCTCGTCTGTGGAACGGCTCTCTCCGGTCTAGTGGATCGCGAAGCTGTGTTGAGGGATGGATCGTCCAAGGCGCAGGCCGACAAGGTCGCGCGGGGGGTGCTGAACCTCGCGAAGCTCCACGGCGTAAGGGGGTTCGTGGCGCGCGGCATATGTCCTGACGACGGGCGTACCATCTGCTCGCTTTCCAGCCGCGACCAGGTCACGCACTGGGTGCACGGACTGTGGCGCTATGTCAATTCGCCGCTGTCTGACCCCGAACTTGCCGCGGAATACCGCGCGCTTGTCGCGGACGTCGCGTGGCGCATGGAGACTCGCGCGACGGAGGCTAACGGCTGGGATTTCGGACAGGCCGACGGGACGCCTGACCCGCGCGGCATATGCACGATGTGGGGACCGGGTCTTCTGCCTCATGAGCAGGCGCGTCTTCCGATGGTGTACGCGGCCGCATATGAGGCGACGAAGGATGGACATTGGCTTGGTCTCTACGAGCGATTCATAGACGAGGCGCTGGACAAGACTCTGCTCATTGAAGGAGACGGACGCGGGGCGTGCCTGAAAGTCATGCCCAACTATGCGATGTACCAGGCCAACGCGAGCCTGGAGCTCATCATTGCGCACGAGACGAACTCCGTTCGTCGTGCCAAGGCGACCGCGGCGCTTGGGGCGTTTGCCAGAATTGCGGCAAGCCGCGCCGAACCTTGTCTTGGAAAGCCCGAGTCAAAGCAGTACGGCATGTGCTGGGACGGCGAGCTTCTGCTTGCAATGCTTATGGCTCCGGAGAGAATGCGTCCCAAATGGCTGCCGCGGTTTCTTGAAGAGGCTGTTCTCCGGTCGGACCTGAAGACATCGGGGACGCCTCGCGCCGCCCACGTTATGGCAGCGTTTTGGCGTTCGCGAGCGCACGAAGGACGTTCGCGGAAAACATCGTCGGAACAAAACAAGGCTGTGGTTGAAGTCGTCCCGTGCGAACGATGGTCGCGTCTTGACTTCCGAAAGGACGTCGTACCGGGCTCGGCTCTGGATTTCTCGGGGATGGGACTTCAGGATGCACCGGCGGGGAAATACGGCTGGCTCAAGAATGTCGGCGGGCATTTCGAGTTCGAGGGAATGCCAGACGTGGAACAGCGCTTTTACGGAGTCAATCTATGCTATGCGGCGAACTATCTTTCGCACGATGATGCGGATATGCTCGTTGACAGGCTGGTGCGCTGCGGCTACAACACCATTCGCGTTCATCATCACGACGGAGATTGGGAGAAGTCCGAAAAGAACCGGGAGGAATTGGACTACCTGATTGCTCAGGCGATAAAGAAGGGCCTCTACATAACAACCGATCTTTATGTTTCGCGTCCTGTAAAGTGGCGAGCGATTGGCATTGACCGCGACGGCGACATGGGCAAGCAGCTTTACAAGACATACATCGGAATCTACGAGCCGGCGTTCAGCAACTGGTGCGTCCACGCCAGGGCGTTTCTGGAGCATGTCAATCCTTACACTGGACGTGCGTACAAGGACGAGCCGGCGATGCCGCTGATTTCGCTTGTCAATGAAGGGAAGCTTGGGATGCGATGGGACGACAAGAAAAACGACGAACGACTTGCTGCGGCTTGGCATGCTTTCGGCGGCGAAGGCGCGCCGCCGGCCCCTGCCAGCGGCAAGACGCTTCTGGAACATCGTCGTTTCAACGAGTGGATAAACAGGCGCGTCTGGGAACGATGCAGCGGCTATGTAAAGGGGCTTGGTGCACGGGCTCTCCTGACGAACGACAACAACGGACGATGGCATGGCGAGAGCGAAAGCCTTACTCCATGCTATGACTACGTCGATAACCACTTTTACGTCGACCATCCGAAGTTCCTCGAGAGGCGCTGGCAGCTGCCGTCGAAGTGCGAGAACAGGAATCCAATTCTTTGCGGTGAGCCGTGTTTGCTCTACCAGGGCTATGCGAAAGGGGCCTCAAAGCCGTACACCATCACGGAATGGAACTTCTCGGGCCCTGGACGCTACCGCGCGATGGGCGGAATACTCACCGGCGCTCTGGCGTCCGAGCAGGACTGGGACGGACTCTGGCGGTTCGCGTACTCCCATTCGAATCGCAATCTCAAGGACAACTCGCAGGATGGTCCTGGATATTTCGACTGCGTGACTGACCCGCTAATCGCGGCATCTGACAGGGCGAGCGTTTGCCTCTATCTGCGCGGCGACGCTACGGCAGGTTCGCTGAAGATGGACAAGAAAAAGGGGGCGATGACAATCGTCACGCCGCGTACATGCGGTGGCTTTACGGAGGGCGGGACGATTGATGCCGGTCCGCTTGCGTTCTCCGTCTGCACGAATGACGTCGTGCGCCGCGCCGTGCCGACTACGCTTTGGGTGTCGACGCTCGACGGCAAGCCGATACGCGAGTCTTCCCGGATGCTACTTACGCACCTGACGGACGTGCAGGGGAAGGGCGCGAAGTTCGCGGACGACAGTCGCACCGTCCTCCTTAAGTGGGGCAAAGGATGCCTTGTTGAGGCTGGAGCGGCGACAGTTGCCATAAGGACCGCCCGCCCTGATGCGTTCAGGGTATATGCGCTTGATACCGCCGGAAACCGAACGGCACAGATTCAGACTGCGGTCAGAGGCGATGCGATTTCGTTCGTCGTCTCGACTCATGGTCCGAATGGCGGCTGTCTCTACTACGAGCTCGAAAGATGAGAGGCGCTCGTGGGAGGCTACAGGGTCAGACATGGTTACCACAGTAAATTACCACAGGTACGCCAAGCAAAGCTCGGCAGAACTAATAGCGGAAGGAGCTATATCGTAA
>CADCGZ010000061.1 GCA_902801025.1 uncultured bacterium
ATCTCCGCGCGCGTTCCACAGCGGTTCTTCGCCAATCGACTCGATACGCCGCGCCATGCAGCCGCGGCAGAGGTCGGAAGCCTCGCCAATGCATGGCTTTCCAGTGTATAGCTGATAGTCCGCGCGGTAGCGTGTGTCCGTGACATTTGGCATGACGACATTTGCACCTGCGAGAAGCCCGCGTTCGCGACCGTCGTCTGAGAGGGCCTGTAGCGCGGTCGCCGCGGCAATGTTTACGTCGTGGAGATAGAGCCGCGTCGCCGCGATCATCCTTAGCCCCAGCTCAAGGCGCTTTTTCGCCGCGTCGCCTGTGAGCGACTGGCCTGCGCCAAGGGGAGTGTCGGGGTGCGGGATGTAGGGCCCCATGCCGATCATGTCGATGTCTTCGGTTGCGAAAAACTCGATGTCTGCGGCGAGGTCGTCTGTTGTCTGACCAGGAAGTCCCGACATTATCCCTGTTCCGACCTGGTAGCTGCATCGCCTGAGCGCCCGTATGCAATCGCGCCGCGCTTCCCAGGAATGGCTCGCGGGATGGAGTTGTGCGTAGAGCTCCGGGTTCGACGTCTCAATGCGAAGGAGATAGCGGTGCGCGCCTGCCTCCTTCCAGCGACGGTACGTTTCCTCTGTCTGCTCGCCGAGACTCAAGGTTATTCCAAACTCGTCGCCCGCGTCTTCGTGGATGCGGCGGACGATGTCTTCTAGAAGCAGTCCTTTTCGCAGACATTCCCGAACTCGATAAGTCCCCTAAGCGAGACGCGAGGGCCGATCTCGCGGAGCTTCACTGCGTAGGCCGCCTTGAAAAGCGCGTCTAAGTCCGGCCACGCGATGAGCGCGGCAAGTTCGCCGCGCGTAAGCGCGCGCGGTGTTGCCGCGGCCTTTTCGAGAATCGTGGCGCCGCTCATGCGCTATCTCCCGTCTTTGCACCGCTTGATTCGTCTACGCCATATCCGAAGAGCGCGAAGTCGCCTCGACACGGATCGTCGGGAAAGACCTCCGCGAGTTTTGCCGTGAGCCGCCGCGCGACGGACATCGAAGTGCAGGCGCTTGTTAGAAGCCCGAGCCGCCGCGCCTCCTGCACGACATGCGTGTCGAGTGGTATGACGAGCGTGCGGCGGTCGATAAAGTCGGTCCAGAGCCCGAGGTCGACCGGCGAGTCGGTGCGCACCATCCACCTCAGGAACATGCAGACGCGCTTGCAGGCGGAATGAGGGTCTTTCGGCACGACGCCGCATGGCTCACCTTCGTTGAAGCGGCGGCAGATCGCCTCGACCGCCGCGGTGGCGTCGCCGTTCGCAACGCCGCGCACGAACCCGCCGAGCGAGCCGTGCTGCTCCATTATCTCGCGGTAGCGCGCAAAGAAGCGGTACATGTCAGAGTAGGTGAAGAAGCGGTAGAAGCAGCGCGAGTCGCCGTGCTTCATGTCGCGTTCAAACGCGCCTGTTCTGATCCACTTGTCCATGTCTCCGCGAGCGCGGTCGAGGAGCCACTGTATGCGCGGAAGGAACTGGCTCCTTGCGCCGAAGCTTAGCCCAGAGGCGACGAAAGCCGTCGCTTCCTGGTTCGCCGCGCCAGTCACGAGATGCATGAAGCGCGACGGATCTCCCTCGAGGAATTCCGCCTTTTCATACTTCGCCGCGTACTGCCGCAGGAGTCTCTTTGCTTCTCCGTCCATAACAGATGGCGTAAATTATACTAAAATCGTCACTTGCAGTAAATTGCCACAGCGGTGGAGCCATTTGGTATAATATAACCTATGCTAGTTTTTGGAAACAGGTTCAGGCTCTGCGAGGCGTTCGGGATACCGGTCTATGTCGACATCTCGTTCGCGATACTCCTTCTCCTTTTCATCGGCTCGGGCGAGTCGTTCACGTATGGCGTGACCGAAGCGCTTATACTGGCTTTGTCGATAGTCTTGCACGAGCTTGGCCACTCGCTGACTGCGCGGCTATTCGGCTACCGCACGAACGACATCACGATTTCGCTCCTCGGCGGCTGCGCTTCGCTCATCTCCCTCCCGCGCAAGGCGTGGCAGGAGTTCCTCACCGCGCTCGCGGGACCGCTCGTCTCGTTTGCGCTCGCCCTTGCCGGTTTCCTCGCGCTTGTCTTCCTCAGGATCGAGAACAGGTGGCTCGATTTCGCGCTTTGGTATCTGATGTGGCTCAACCTCATGCTCGGCGGCTTCAATCTGCTGCCCGGTTTCCCGCTCGACGGCGGGAGGATATTCCGCAGTGTCCTCAGGCTGTTCCTCTCGCGCCCCAAGGCGACATTTGTCGCGATGTGGGTGGGGCGGGTCTTCGCGATTCTTCTCGGTCTCTCCGGCCTTCATGCGATTGTCTACGGCGGGGGCTGGGGATTCATTCGGATTCTGATCGCGTGGATGATCTGGACCGAGGGCTATCGCGAGTACCAGCTTGCGCTGATGGAATCGAGCTGGGACTATCAGGATTTTCGTGCGCGCGTCTCGCCCCCTCCCTACGGCGGCGAAGGAGACGACTGCGACGTCACGAGGAATTGAACAAACTGAAACGGAGGAAGGCATGGAAGGGCTGAAGGTAAAGCCGACGGGAACGGCGATGTGGGATGCAGCGAGTCTCGGCGAAATCATGCTTCGCCTCGACCCGGGCGATGGGCGAATCCACACTGCGCGCGATTTCAAGGTCTGGGAAGGCGGCGGCGAATACAATGTCGTCCGCGGGCTCCGTCGTTGCTTCGGTCTCAAGACTACCGCCGTCACCGCTTTTGCCGACAATCCCGTCGGGCGTCTTGTCGAGGACTTCATGCTTCAGGGCGGCGTCGACACGAGCCACGTCAAGTGGGTTCCTTACGACGGTATCGGCCGTACGGTCAGGAACGGGCTCAACTTCGTGGAGCGCGGCTTCGGCTGCCGCGGCGCCAGGTCTTGCGCCGACCGCGGGCTCACGGCGGTGAGCCAGCTCAAGCCCGGCGACATCGACTGGGAGCAGCTCTTCGGCAAGGAGGGCGTCAGGTGGTTCCACACCGGCGGCATATTTGCCGCGCTTTCCGAGACGACTGCCGACGTCGTGATCGAGGCGCTCAAGGCAGCTAAGAAGTACGGCACCGTCACGAGCTACGACCTCAACTATCGCGCCTCGCTTTGGAAGTCGATCGGCGGACAGGCAAAGGCGCAGGAAGTTAACCGTGAGATCGCGAAGTACGTCGACGTCATGATCGGCAACGAGGAAGACTTCACCGCGGCGCTCGGCATCGAGGTCGAGGGCGTTGACAAGAACCTTACGACGCTCCCGATCGAGGGCTTCAAGAAGATGATCGAGAAGGCCGTCTCGATCTACCCGAATTTCAAGGCCGTTGCGACGACGCTTCGTTCGGTCAAGTCCGCGACGGTAAACGACTGGTCGGCTATCTGCTGGTACAAGGGCGAGCTGCACGAGTCGATCAAGCGCCCGGGGCTCGAGATCTACGACCGCGTTGGCGGCGGCGATTCGTTTGCTTCGGGGCTCGTCTACGGCTTCATGACGTTTGACGACGCCGAGAAGGCCGTCAACTACGGCGCGGCGCACGGTGCGCTCGCGATGACGACGCCCGGCGACACTTCGATGGCGACGAAAGCGGACGTCGAGAAAATGGTCGGCGGAGGTTCCGCCCGTGTCGACCGGTAGAACTTTTCAACCTTTCAACTTTTCAACCTTTCAACTTTTCAACCTTTCAACTTTTCAACTTTACCCATGAACATCGTTGAAACACTCAAGTCGGCGGGGATCATCCCGGTAATCGTAATCGAGAAGGAAGAGCAGGCGGTCCCGCTCGCGAAGGCGCTCGTGAAGGGCGGTCTTCCCGTCCTCGAAGTGACCTTCCGCACCAAGGCTGCTGCCGGCGCAATTGCCGCGATTAAGCGCGAAGTGCCCGAGGCGATCGTTGGCGCGGGCACGATTCTCACTGTCGAGCAGCTTCGCGCAGCGAAGGAGTCTGGTGCTGTCTTTGGCGTCGCGCCTGGCTTCGACCCAGTAATCATGGCGGCGGCGAAGGCGGAGCAGTTCCCGTTCTGCCCTGGCATCGCGACGGCGAGCGAGCTTTCGCAGGCGCTCACGGCGGGCGCACCGATGGTCAAGTTCTTCCCGGCCGAGGCCGCTGGCGGCGTCAAGATGATCAAGAACCTTCTTGGCGCGTTTCGCTTCACCGGCGTAAAGTTCATGCCGACGGGCGGCGTCAACCTCTCGAACGTAGGCGACTACCTCGCCGTTCCCGAAATCGTCGCCTGCGGCGGCACGTGGATCGTTCCGAAGGACGCGCTTGCGGCTGGCGACTATGCCGCGATAGAGAAGCTTGCAGCCGACGCTTCGGCGCTTGTCAAGAAGATCCGCGGCTAAAGGACGCGGCGAGTCACGACAGGAGAGGAGATCATGGTACCGCGCAAATACATTGGCATATTCGCGATGCTCGTCAGCTGCTTCGCGCTCTGGGGGCTTCTCAACAACATGACCGACAACCTCGTGCCGGCGTTCCAGAAGATATTCCGCACGAGCCAGTCCACGGCGGGCTTTGTCCAGGTGTCGTTCTACGGGGCTTACTCGGTGATTGCGATCTTTGCGTCACTGCTCATTCAGAGGGCTGGCTACCGCGTCGGCGTGCTTGTCGGCCTTGGCGTCTATGTCATTGGCGCTCTCCTCTATGTTCCCGCCTGCATCGCGCAGAGCTTCTGGATCTACATTGTCGGCATCTTCGTCGTAGCCGGTGGATGTGCCGTCCTTGAAACGACGTGCAACCCATACGTGCTCGCGCTTGGAGATGAATCGACGGCGGTGAGGCGGCTTAACTTCGCCCAGATGTTCAACCCTCTTGGCTCTCTCGCTGGCATCCTTCTTGCGCAGCAGCTCATCCTCGCGAACCTCAACCCGGCGACGGCCGACGAGAGGGCGGTTATGCCCGCCGCCGAACTTGACGCGATAGTCCATCATGAGCTTTTCTGGGTATGCGTGCCGTATGTCGGGCTTTGTGCGATAGCGGCGGCGATCTGGGTGTTCTTCTTCCGTTCGGGAAGGACCGACGTCGATGCGGTGCTTGAGGAAAAGACCGACTACAAGGCGATCTTCTCCATCCTCGCACATTCACCGCGCTGGTATCTCGGCGTCGTGGCGCAGGTGTTCTACGTTGGTGTCCAGATCGCTGCATGGACTTGGATGAACGTCTACTGCCAGAAGGAACTTGGCGTCACGGCAAAGGACGGCGCCACATATTACCTTATCGCGATATCGACGTTCATCGCCTGCCGCTGGATAGCGACGTTTGCGATGAAGTACGTCCAACCAGCCTTGATAATGGCTGCGTTCGCGTTTGCCGCCATAGCCAGCTGTGCCGGTGTAATGTATCTGCCGACGAAGGTCCTCTTCACCGTCCACGGTCTTCCGTTCTCGGCAAACGTCATTTGCCTCATAGCGATGTCGGGCTTCATGTCGCTGATGTTCCCGACGATATACGGCATTGCACTTGGCGGAATGGACCAGAGGGCGCACAAGCTTGGCGCGGCCGGGCTCATCATGGCAATCGTGGGCGGTGCACTGCTTACCCCCTGGATGGCGGCCATAATAGGCGACGCGAACTCCTTGTGGACGAAGCTCGTGCCTATGTTCTCGGGCGAGTGGGATACAAACCTCAAGCTTACGCAGGCCTCGCTCCGCGCGTCTTTCATCGTTCCTGCGATCTGCTTCGCCGTGGTCGGCGTATATGCGGTCGCATTTCGCCGGCCTTCAAAATGATTAACCATGAAGAACATGCAGGAACTCTACACGATCTACACGTTCTACACGGCTAAAAAAATTTCTGACGAATCAACAATTTAAAGGAGAAAGTACAAGAAAATGAAGAAGTTCCTCAGTGCAAACGAGGCGGTCGCTCATGCTGCGGCCCAGGCAGGTTGTGTAGTGGCGTCGGCCTATCCGGGCACGCCCTCTACGGAGATTCTCGAGAACATAGCGAAGTTCAAGGACACGATTCGCTGCGAGTGGGCGGTGAACGAGAAGGTCGCGGTCGAGACTGCCGTCGGCGCTTCCATGGCAGGCGCGCGCGCGATCACCGCGATGAAGCACGTCGGGCTGAATGTCGCGATGGACCCCTTGATGACTTTCACCTACGTCGGCCCCTTAGGCGGCTTCGTCCTCGTTTCGGCCGACGACCCAGGCATGCACTCGTCGCAGAACGAGCAGGACAACCGCAACCTCGCCAAGTTCGCGCGCGCGCTTCTCTTGGAGCCCGCCGACTCGCAGGAAGCGTACGACATGACGCTCAAGGCGTTTGAACTTTCCGAGAAGTTCCAGGTGCCAGTGATCTTGCGTCTCACGACGCGTACGAGCCACTCGGCCTCGCTCGTCGAACTCGGTGATTTCAAGCCAGCGCCGCATCCGCTCATCCCCTACAAGAAGAACATCGCGAAGAACATTCCCGTTCCGATGTTCGCGCGCCAGCACCGCGTGAATGCGCAGAAGCGCACCGAGGCGATGGAGAAGGAGGCGAACCGCTCCAAGTTCAACAAGGTCGTGAAACCCGCGAAGGGCGTAAAGGTCTCCGCGAAGGCGAAGGGGCTCGGCATCATCACCTCGGCCGTCGCGTACCAGTATGTCCGCGAGATTTTCCCCGACTGCCAGATACTGAAGCTCGGCTGGACGAATCCGCTCCCGAAGGCGCTCGTCTCGAAGTTTGCGAAGTCCGTCAAGAAGCTGCTCGTCGTGGAGGAACTCGATCCGTTCCTTGAAGAGCAGATCAAGGCGATGGGAATCAAGGTTCTCGCGCACAAGACGGAGCTCAACATGCACGAGCTCAACGCCGACCGCATCCAGAACCTCAGGCACGAGATTCTCGGCGATGTGCCAAAGGCGAAGGTCGCGAAGCCGGTCGAGGGGCTTCCTACGCGCCCGCCGGTCCTCTGCGCGGGTTGCGGGCACCGCGGCGTTTTCTACGTCCTCCACAAGCTAGGCGCGACTGTCACCGGCGACATCGGCTGCTACACGCTCGGCGCGTTTCCTCCCCTCGA
Organism: uncultured bacterium; assembly: GCA_902801025.1. Lineage (GTDB taxonomy): Bacteria > Verrucomicrobiota > Kiritimatiellia > RFP12 > UBA1067 > UBA1067. The sequence continues at coordinate 7,004 of CADCGZ010000061.1, forward strand.
CGCGATGGACTCGACGATCTGCATGGGCGCGTCGATCGGCAACGCGGCTGGCATGCGCAAGGCGGGTCTCAAGGGGCGCATCTGCGCCGTTCTCGGCGATTCGACGTTCTTCCACAGCGGCATCACGGGGATTCTCTCCGCGCTCTACAACGGAACGCCCGTCACTACTGTCGTTCTCGACAACCGCATCACGGCGATGACAGGCCATCAGGACAACCCCGGTACCGGCAAGACTCTCGCGGGCGATCCCGCGCCTGTCACCGAGATCGGCGACATCGCGAAGGCCTGCGGCTACAAGAACGTCGTAAAGGTTTCGGCTGACGACCTTGGCGGACTTGAGAAGACGCTTTCGACGGCGATGGACTCGGGCGAACCGTGGCTCGTGATCGCGTACGCGCCCTGCCGCATCGCGGCGAAGCTCACCAAGGAAGGGCTTTGCGAGGTCGATCCCGAGAAGTGCAAGGCATGCGGCGCGTGCTTCAAGATGGGCTGCCCCGCGATGACTCGCGGCAAGGAGATCCGTTCTGGCGCATTCCAGATGGTCATCGACGCCAACCAGTGCGCCGGCTGCAAGCAGTGCGGCCAGGTCTGCAAGTTCGGGGCAATCAAGCGCGTCAGGTGATGGAGCGCGTCGTCCTCAGGAAAGGGCGCGAGAGGAGCGTCTTAAAAGGGCATCCGTGGGTGTTCTCCGGCGCGATCGCCTCGGGCGAGGCGGCGGCGGGCGAGATGGTCGAGGTGTGCGACGCCTCAGGCGCGAAACTTGGGCAGGGATGGTATTCGCCCGCGTCCCAGATCCGCGTTCGGATCGTGCCAGATGCGCCGATAGCCGATCTCGTCGCTGAGGCCGTCGGACGTCGTGCCGCATTCTATGCAGACGACGCCGTGACGGCGATTCGTCTCGTGAACGCCGAAAACGATCTCCTTCCCGGAGTTATCGCGGACTGCTATGCTGGTCATGTCGTCTGCCAGTTCACCTCTGCTGGTGCGGACGCGCGCAAGGAGGAGATCGCCGACGCCCTCATTAAGTTTGCGCCGTTTTGCCAGGGCGTGTCGGAGCGGTGCGACGTCGATTCCCGTGCCAAGGAAGGGCTTCCGACGGAGCCGGCATTCAGGGTTCTCCGAGGCGCCGAGCCGCCAGATCTTGTGGAGATTGCCGAGAACGGGGTGAAGTTTCTCGTCGACGTGAGGCGCGGCCACAAGACCGGCTTCTACCTCGATCAGCGCGACGCACGCGCCGTGGTAGGCGCACTTGCGAATGGCGCGGACGTCCTCAACTGCTTCTGCTACTCCGGCGGCTTCGGGCTCTTTGCCCGTGCCTGCGGCGCAGAGTCCGTGACGCAGGTGGACATTTCCGGCGACGCGCTTGCGCTCGCGAAGAAAAACGAGGCGCTTCAGCACTACTGCGGCACGAAGATGGAATATGTCGAGGCCGATGTCTTCCAGTTCCTCAGGAAGTGCCGCGATGCGGGGCGGAAGTTCGACTTCATAGTTCTCGATCCGCCGAAATTCGCCGCGACGAAGGGGCAGCTCATGAAGGCGGCGCGCGGCTACAAGGACATCAACCTCCTTGCGATGAAGCTTCTGAAGCCCTACGGCACGCTCGCCTCGTTTTCGTGCTCGGGCGCGATGGACGCGGCGTTCTTCGACACGGTCCTCGCCGAAGCTGCGGAGGATGCGCACCGCAAGTTCCAGGTCGTCGCGCGAACCCGCGCTGGTGCCGACCATCCCGTACTTCTTTCTTTCCCCGAGGGGGCGTACTTGAAGGGTGTTGTCCTCCGTTCCATTACATAAGGAGAAAAACAAATGAAAACTAGTATGATTCCGATGGCAGCGTTGCTCGTCGCCGTGGTAGGGTGTGAGCCACTTAGCAAGCGTGTAGATGCGCTTGATTCGTCCCTCTGGGCACAGAGCGAATGGATATCGGTATCGGACGCACCTGTATTCACCGGCCAGGTAAAGGACGGTGCGCGAGCGGCTGACGGCACGAGCTGGTTCGTCCGCGAGATCGAGAACGAGGGCGAGGTCAAATCGGCGGTATGGATGACGACAGGCCTCGGCGTTTACGAGGTCTACGTGAACGGCAAGTCGGTCGGCTCTGACGATGCGCTCAAGCCGGGCTTTACGCACGTCAAGAAGACGCGCCGCTCGTTCACCTACGACGTCACCGGCTGTCTCAAGAAGGAGAAGGGCGAGAAGAACTTCTTCGCCGCCGAGGTCTCCGCCGGGTGGTGGCGCGACAAGATCGTAAACTTCACAGGCAAGAAGAGCGCCTTCCGCGCCGTTCTTAAGGTCACGTACGCCGACGGCTCGACCAAGGTCTATGGCACAAAGGCAGACGAGTGGAAAGCTGCGATTGGCGGCCCCGTCAAGCACGCCGCGATCTTCGACGGCGAGGAATACGATGCGCGAGTCGTGCCACCTTACTTCGGCGGCGAGGCGTTCAGGAAGGCCGAGCGCAATGACGAGTTCAAGGGCGAGATCCTTCCCTCGGAGGGCGGCGAGATATGCCGCCGCATGGATAGGGCTCTTAAGCCAGTCGAGGCATACATTTGGAAGGGCGTTGACGGCGCCAACGAGGCGAACAAGGTCTTCGGGCGTGTTCACAAGCTCCGCGACGTTTCGTTTGACGGCAAGACGCCTGTCTCGCTTGCGAAGGGCGAGACGCTTGTCGTCGACTTCGGCCAGAACTGTGCGGCAGTCCCCGCGTTCGTCTTCAAGGCCGTCGAGGGAACGGTCCTGACATGCCTCCCAGCCGAGATGCTCAACGACGCCAATGGCGAGCGCTCGCGCGGAAACGACGGTCCTGGCGGCAGCGTATACCGCGAGAACTTGCGCGTTCCAAATCTCGGGATGCGCGCCGTCTACACTTTCGGCAACGGGAAAGACGGTCCGTATGCGATTAAAGACGGTTTCGTGTTTTACGTGCCGGTATTCACGTTCTTTGGCTATCGCTACGCATCGATAACGGCGACAGACGACGTGGAGTTCCTTGAAATCGGCTCCATTCCTGTCACTTCGATCAAGCAGGATATGGAGATCGGTAAGATCGAGACAGGAGTTGCCGACGTCAACAAGCTTATCTCCAACGTCTACTGGGGGCAGCTTTCGAACTACCTTTCCGTGCCGACCGACTGTCCGCAGCGCAACGAGCGCCTTGGCTGGACGGCCGACACTCAGGTGTTTACCGAGGCGGGCTCCTTCAACGCCGATACCTCTTCGTTCTTCCGCAAGTGGATGCGCGATCTCTGCGACAACCAGCATGCACTTGGTGGCTTCCCGGGCGTTGCGCCGCTTGGACAGTACGGCAACGAACCTATGCGCATTGGCTGGGCGGATGTCGGCGTTATAACTCCGTATCAGGTGTGGAAGCAGTTTGGCGACACGAAGCTCGTCGAGGACAACTGGGCGGCGATGGAGAAGTTCGTCGCGCGCGTCAACGAGACGAAGTACGACTACGAGGCGACGAAGGGCGAGAACGGCGGCTACCAGTGGGCAGACTGGGTTGGCTACGAAGACCTCGAGAGCTGCAGCGGCAGGGCGTGGAAGAACAAGGTGCTGCGTCCCGAGGCGAAGCTCTACTGGAACTACCTCGGCGCGTGCTACTGGCGCTGGGACGCGCAGATGATGGAGGCGATGGCCGCCGCTATCGGCAAGGATGCCGCGAAGTACGCGAAGATGGCCGAAGAGGCGAAGGAGTATCTCAAGAAGAACTTCTTCTCGCCCGAGGACGGGCTTCTCGTTGAGCCGATGCGCGGCATGCAGACGCCGACGCTCTTCGCACTCAAGCTCGGGCTTGTCGAAGGCGACGCGAAGGCGAAGACGATCGAGGCGCTCAAGCGTAACTTTGCCGACCACGGCGATTGCCTGCAGACGGGCTTCCTCGGAACGTCGATTCTCATGGACACGCTTACAGAGAACGGCATGTCCGACATTGCGTATACTCTTCTCCTCCAGCACAAGAACCCGTCGTGGCTCTACTCGGTCGACCAGGGCGCGACGACGATCTGGGAGCGCTGGAACAGTTACACGAAGGAGAAGGGCTTTGGTCCAGTCGGCATGAACAGCTTCAACCACTATGCCTACGGCGCTGTTCTCGCGTGGATCTACAAGTCTGCAGCTGGAATCGCCGCCGACCCGAAGGCGCCAGGGTTCAAGAACATCATCATGGCCCCCAAGCCCGACAAGCGCGTCGGCTTTGTGAAGGCCGAGTACAAGTCTGCTGCGGGACTTATAAAGAGCCACTGGCGCTACGAGAGCACGCAGACGGACTTTGGCATGAAGTGGGTCTGGGACTTCACGGTTCCCGAAGGCGCGACGGCCGACGTCACGCTCCCCGGCGAGACGACCCCTAAGCGCTACACCGCCGGCACCTACCACGTCGTAAAGCCGCTCTGATTTGCACGGACACTGCGCGGCAAATCTGCCGCGCGTGAGATTTATAGCGGAGGCGCGTCCGTGGAGGGGATGTTTCGGCTTAGGGCTCGCTAGCTTTGCCGCGAATACGCGGCAAAGTTCCGGCGAAAAAGCCGGTGGCGACATCGATTTCGCGGGCTTTCACATTTTGCCAGTGCCGTCGAGCCTCTCGGCAAAATGACGCCGCGTCGAAATCGGGTCGCTTCCGTCTTTTTCGCCGTCGCTTCGCATTGCGCCGAAACACCCCCTCCACTCCCGCGCTCTAACTCTACCCGACGCTACGCTTATACTGACCCTAACCGACTCTAATCTGACCCTGCCGTCCTTGCGCGGCAACGGTATCGCGATTTCGTCCGCGACGTAATCTTATTTCACCGCGCTTGATTTGGGCGCGGCGTTTTCGCTATAATACTCTCATCTCGCGAGGCGGTATGCGCGACGCGGGGTCATAGTCCGGAAAACGGGAAACCCACCGGGCGTCTGTCAATGTAGCATCAACGCTACACGTCGTTCGACCGAAATACGACCAACCATTTCAATTACGGACGGCATGTAAGTGGAGATGCGCCCAGCTGGGCGCATTTCTTCTTCGTGTATCCGTAATGGGCCTTTGGTCGGGCTCCGGTCGAGTGCATGAGGGGAAGTGCGCTCTTTTTCATGCACAGGGATTTCTCCCTTCGATTCTTTTCAGCGCATCGAAGGAGAATAGTCGCGGCATGTGCGCCAAGCAGAAGAAGCAGGAGTCGGCACGGAGTGCAGAGGGTGCGTTCAAGGCGATTGACGACCTTTTGCGCGGTTCGGGCGGAGGATGTTCGGGCTCGCTCGAATACATGGAACAGTCCAGCTGGCTGCTCTTTCTTCGCTATCTTGATGCACAGGAGGAGAACAGGCGTCTTCAGGCGGAAATGCAGGGCAAGAACTACAAGCCCGCGTTGCCAAAGGAAATCTCGTGGAGCGAGTGGGCGTGGCCGACGAAGGAAGACGGCACTTTCGACCTTGAACGCGCAAGGAAGGGCGACGCGCTTCTCGATTTCGTCAAGGGAACGCTTTTCCCCCGGCTCAAGGCGTTGCGCGACGAGGCACAAAGCGTCGAGTCAATTCAGTATCGAATTGGCAGCATCTTCAGCGAACTCTCCTGCCGTTTCACGAGCGGCTACACTTTGCGCGAGATAATCGACCTCATTCAGCCCCTCAAGTTCCAGACGGACGAGGATCGCCACGAGATGAGCGTCCTCTACGAATCGCGTCTTGGCGAGATGGGCAACGCCGGACGCGACGGCGGGCAATACTACACGCCGCGTCCGCTCATTCGCACGATGATTCGCATCCTCGATCCCAAGCTTGGCGAGACATTCTACGACGGTGCATGTGGCTCGGGTGGCTTTCTTTGTGAGGCGTTCAACTACATGAACGAACGCAGCGCGAACACGGCGGACAAGTGGGAGACTTTGCAGAAGCGCACATTTTTCGGCGGCGAGGTAAAGTCGCTTGCCTACGTCACCGCGCAGATGAACTGCATACTGCACGGACTCGAAACGCCGAACATTCGATTTGGAAGCTCGCTCACGCAGAACCCCGCTACGATCACCGATGCCGATCGCGTTGACGTAATCGGGGCGAATCCGCCGTTCGGCGCGAAAGTGGAAGCGGGAGAGAAAGCCAACTTTACCACGCGCTCCAGCGAGTCGGCGTATCTCTTTATGGAGCATTTCGTCGCCAAGCTCAAGGAGAACGGTCGCGCCGCGATCATTATCAAGAACACGCTTCTCTCGAACACGGACAATGCGAGCAAGTTCATTCGGCAGCTTCTTTTGGAGCAGTGCCGGCTTGAGACGATTCTCGATCTTCCGCAGAAGGTGTTTGCCGCGGGCGTCAAGGCGGTGGTGTTGTTCTTCCGCAAGGGCGGTCCGACGACGAAGCCGATCAAGTATTACGAACTTGATATGAAAGGCGTTTCGCTTGGCAAGACGCGTCCGCTCCGTGAAAGTGATCTCGCGGAGTTTGAGGCGATTGCGAAAGGAGAGAAGGGCGGGAAGGGCGTCGAGGCGTATTGGGAGGTGAAGCCAGAAGACATCGACAAGGAAACTTTCGATCTCTCGGTGAAGAACCCAAATAAGAAAGCGGAGCGGAGATTGGCGAAATCTTGAAGGGGTGGAAGTGAGTGTGAAGGATTTAGCCACAAAGAACTCAAAGGACACAAAGAAAGCCTGGCCGTTGGTCAGGCTGGGGGATGTTTGTGAGAGCTTTAACGGACTGTGGAAAGGAACTAAGCAGCCATTAAAAACCGTTGGGGTGATTCGTTCAACAAACTTCACAAAACAATGCGAGTTCGATCATAGCAAAATAATCTTTATTGAGGTTGAAGAGACGAAGTTTCTAAAGCGAAAGCTTCAATGTGGAGACATTGTTGTTGAGCGGTCTGGTGGTGGTCCTAATCAGCCTGTAGGCAGGGTTCTATTGTTTGACATTGAAGAAGGTGATTATACAATAAGTAATTTCACATCGGCATTGAGAATTAAAGATAAGTGTGCTTTAGATTCTTCGTATCTACATAGGGTTTTGGTTGCTCAGTATTTTTCTGGTGTAACAGCAAAAATGCAGAGTAATGCTACAAACATTATAAACCTCCATTATGATGAGTTCTTGAATATCGAATTCCCTCTCCCCCCTCTCACCGTCCAGCGTGAGATTGTTGCTCGGTTGGAGAAGGAGTTGGGCGAGGCGGACAAGTTGGCGGCGAAGTTCAAGCGCGTCGCGGAGCTTGCCGATGATGCGTTCAAGGCAGAACTCGACGAGACTTTCATGGCGGTAGAGGGAGAGAAGGTTCGGTTGGGGGATGTGTGCGTAATTCAGCGAGGCGGATCACCGCGCCCCATCAAGAAATACTTAACAACGTCTACTAACGGACTAAATTGGATTAAGATAGGTGATGTTGCTTCTGACGGGAAGTATATTGTTTCGGTTGAAGACAAAATTACACCATCTGGTTTGAATAAAACGAGGCGTGTGAAGGCTGGGGACTTTTTGCTATCAAATTCGATGAGCTTTGGCCGTCCATACATTCTAAAGATTGATGGTTGCATACATGACGGTTGGCTTGTTCTACATGGATTCCAAGATAAGTTTTCAGAAGACTACTTTTATTATCTTTTGCGTTCCTCCAGTGTGCAGATTCAATTTGATTCGTTAGCACATGGAAGCTCTGTGCGGAATTTGAACACAAGTGCTGTTTCAAGTGTAGAAGTAAGCATAACATCTCTCCCTGAGCAGCGCACCATAGTCGCCAAACTCGACGCGGCGAAGGAGCGGTGCGAGAAATTGAAAGCGGCGGCGATGCGCGGACTTGCGGCGGCGGAGAATTTGAGAAAAGCAATCCTTGCGGAGGCGTTTGAATAATGAACGAGGCACAGACGAGAAGACTTCTCATCGACCCGGCGCTGATTGCGGCGGGGTGGGGCGGTGGTTCCGCTTCGTGGGTGGCGGAGCTTCCTGTCGCGCCAGGACGCATCGGCTCGGATGCCGAGCACCACAATCCGAAGTTTGCCGACTATGTTCTCTATTTCGGGAACGAGCGCGTCGCGGTGATCGAGGCCAAGAAGGACACGGCGAACTACGATGCCGGCGAGACGCAGGCGCGGTTCTACGCAGAGGCGCTTGGACTCAGGTTTGCATACGCGACAAACGGAATACAGGTTCTTGAAATCGACCTTGCCACGCAGAAGTCGCGCACCTTCCCGATGGCGGAGTTTCCGACGCCGTCGGCGCTCGTGGCGAAGAACGCCGAGACGCCGCGGTCTGCGCTTGAGGTCGCCTGCGCCGCGGTGCCGTGGTCGCGGGCGGGCGGCAAGGGCATTCGCTACTATCAGGCGCGTGCGGTCGAGGCGGTTATCCGCAAGTTCGGCATGGGTGAAAGACGCGTGTTGCTGACGCTTGCGACTGGCACAGGCAAGACATTCATCGCGTATCAGCTCGTCCACAAGCTGATGGCGGCGAAGTGGCAGCGGGCGAACCTTGGCGTCGCCGAGCCGCGCGTTCTCTTCGTGACCGACCGCAACAACCTTGCGGACCAGGCGTTCGACAGCTTCTGCTTCCCGAGCGGCAAGTGCTTCCGCTACGAGGCCGGAAAGGAGCTGAAGCGCGACAGGCAGATTTACTTCACGCTTTTCCAGACGCTTTTAGGCGAAGACGGCAACGCGACGAAATACAAGCTTTTTGGAAAGGACTTCTTCGACCTCGTGATCATCGACGAATGTCATCGTGGGGGAGCCAAGGACGAAAGCGAGTGGCGGAAGATCCTCGACTATTTCGACTGCGCAGCGCATCTCGGCCTCACGGCGACGCCAAAGGCGGATGTGAACGGATCGACCTACGACTACTTCGGCGCTCCCGCCTACATCTATTCGCTTAGGCAGGGCATCGAGGACGGCTTCCTCTCGCCTTATCGCGTTGAGCGGTGCAGATCGACGCTGGAGGCATACAAGGTCGAGGACGGCGACATCATCAACTTCCCCGAGGAGATCGACGAGAACAAGGTCTACGAGAACGACGAGATCGAGCGGCGGCACATTCTCATCAAGGAGCGCGACAGGCATTTTGTGGAAGAGCTTTTCAAGGTGATACCGCTAGACCAGAAGGCAATCGTGTTCTGCGTGAGCCAGAAGCACGCGCGGCGAATTGCCCGCCTCATCAATGAGGAGGCGCAGAAGCGCGGCGTCTACAGGCCGCACTACTGCGAGACCGTGACGGCGGACGCAGGAAGTTATGGCGACTACTACCTTCGGCTCTTCCGCGACAACGGATTGAAGATTCCAACGATTCTCACGACCTCGGAGAAACTTTCCACAGGCGTTGACGCATGCAACATCAGAAGCATCGTCTTCTACCGCAATGTGCGCAGCATGGTGGAGTTTCGCCAGATCATCGGGCGTGGAACGCGCACTTATTCGGGCAAGCCGTATTTCAAGATATATGATTTCACAGGGGCTACGGAGAACTTCAAGGACGACGACTGGTGGCGTCCCGACGTGCCGTGCCCGAAGTGCGGGGAGAATCCTTGCGTATGCGAGAAGCCGGTGCATCGGTTGTGCCCGGTTTGCGGGAAGAGTCCGTGCGTGTGCGAGAAAATCTGTCCGAAATGCGGGATGCCGCGAGGCGAGTGCATTTGCGAGAAGCCGCCGCAGCGCGAAGTCGAAGTGAAACTATCGAGCGGGCGCGACATCTCGGCGGTGTGGGAGAGCTACGTGTTCTTCGACGATGAGATGATGCAGATAAAGGACTTCCTGGAACGGTTCGTTTCTGCGGTGAAGAACGCGACGGAAAGCCCAGATGCCTTGCGCGCAAAGTGGTGCGCGGAAGAGAGTCGCAAGGAGTTCTTGGAGGCAATCGCGGACGCAGGATTTTCAATTGAGTCGCTTCTCGATGTTCAGAAGTATGCGGGGTTGCAGGAATATGATGTTCTGGACGTGATGCTCGATCTTGCGTATAATGTGCGGCCGGTGACGCGGGCGATGCGGGTGGAACGTCTTGCGGCGGCGATTGACGCGATGCCGGAGCCGAGGAAGAAGTTTGCCGAGATTGTGCTTTCCAATTATGTGCAGGACGGCGTGTGGAAGCTGAACCGAGCCACATTTGCCGATGTGCTGAATCAGCTTTACAACGGCAATATGGCTGCCGCGCTTGCAGACCTCGGCTTCGCCAAGCCAGCCGATGCGCTTGATTTCTTTGGCGCAATCCAAAAGCGCCTTTACGCGGCGTAAGGGGTGATAATGGGGATATGCCACATGGTGGCACTACCGTCAATTACCACCGCATTTATATAAAACCGGTGGTAGTTTCCGGCGGCGGATTTGCACCCCGCATAGCGCCCGCTTCGCGGCTCCTCCCTCCGGTCGTCGGGGGATACGCGGATGGTGGGGATTTATGGTAAAATACTCACATGAAATTTGGTGCGGTGATTTTGGTGACACTTCTCGTGTTCTCCGCTTTTGCGGGGGCGCGGGTCGAGATCGTATGGCCGCAGACGGACTGGTTCTATATTGGCTACTGTGTCGCGATTGCCGAGTGCTTCGCAATTCTGGCATGGATCGTCAAGCCTGCCTACCATGCTCTCCGAAAGCTTCCGCTCTCGCATCTGCTTGCGCTTTCGCTTCTCGCCTTCGGGACTTCTCTTGACGCACAGAAGACAAACCTGCTGCTGCGGGTTATAGGGGGGGTCATGTGGCAGGGAATGATAGGCGCGACTGTTGAAGAGCGCGACATCACTCGCGGGTGGCTCATCGAGGGAGTCGTGACGAATGCGACGATCTCGTATGCCATGCCGACGAACGCAACGCTTGTTGGAAACTGGCATATTCACGGCGCTCGCTCGTCCTTCGGGAGCAACGTGGTTGATTTCGGCGTTTTGCGGACGAGCGGGACGCTCGACCCTGCCAATTGGGCGTTCCCTCTCGGCACGAACGATGAGGCGTTTTCGTCGTTCTGGTATTTCATCGACGGTCGAATCCGTCCGACTCCGCGAGACGCCGCGCACGAAATCTGCGCCGTTGGTGTTCCGATGTCCGCTGTTCCAGGCCAAAGTCGGTTGTGGCGGCTTGACGGTGGCGACGGCAGCCGCGTCCTCACATGGGAAAACTTCTTCCTCGGCGGCGACACAAACTTCCCCATCAACGCGCAGATCGTCCTTTTCACCAATGGCGATTTCCTGACACGCTCCAACGATGTCGAGACAGTCTGCCGCCGCGTCAACCCCGACGATTGGGATGACGATGGAATCTACAACGAGCGAGACGCGAATCCCACCGTCTGCGACGGCGACTTCTTCGGCATTGCAAATGCCTTGCCCACAAACGCTAATCCCAATGCCTACTACTGGCTTGATCTTTCCGTCACGGGGCTTCTTGGCGTTGCAACAATCCGCGTCACTTGCGACGGACCAAGCGACCTCGGCGACCATGTAATCATTGCGCGGACAAACCAGGTCTGCCATGTCCCGCTTCTCGCGGGTGCGACTTATGCCGTCGAAAGCGATTTGCCGATTGATTATTCAGCCGTGCTAAGCGAATATGCGGAAATCGTGACAAACGCCGAGAACGACTTGACCATTTCTTTGCCATTGGAGTTGACGTTTGAGCGGGTTCAGATGCGTGGCGGTTCCGACAGCTATATTGCGCACACTTCGCCAGTCGACGTTGGCCCGCGAATCCTAAACATCACTGGCGGTTGCTGCTCGTGCGTGACGAACGATTTTGGCTTTTCGTGGAATTGCTACCCGCAATGCCTTTGCGGTGGGGCGGGACATTCGCTTTCTGGTGCCGCAAAATGGGAAGGGTATTCGTATCCGTTCTCCTGGTGGGGGAGATGTCATTGCTATTACGAAGACCAGACGGCCATTGACGAGATTGAAAGCCGCGGCGTCAATCTTGAGATACTGGATGCTTCCGGCAATGCAATTGAATGGAAATACCCCGTGCTTGTCGGGGAGTCGGTCATTGTAAAGGCGACTGTCGGCGGTTCAGAAATGACAGTCTCCGGCTTTGTAGGACTCTTCGGCGAGAGAATCCGGCTCAAGGCGTATTATGTCGATTTCGATGGATCGCACGATATAGCTGGTGCGGCGATTCCCATAAGCGCGACAACTACGACTTCGCAAGGGCAGAATGTCTTTCACGTGTTGGTTGCGGCTGGCTGGCTCCAGTCGAACGGCATCATCCGCAATGAAGATGACGGCATTCTTTCTAAGACATCTATTGATATGTCTGATGCGGCAACTGGCGATAGCAATCGTCAGGACAGCGATATCTTTGATGCAGGCATTGCGGGTCGTCTTTATGGACGAGCGCGAGGAGATGAGAATGGGAATGTTAGTGCATCAATTCCAGAGGGAAGTTTGAATTTGAAGACGTTTCAGGCAGGAGGAACTGGTATAATGATTGCCACTTGTGGCTCGGCTTTGTCTGATAAATGCCAAGTCCAGCAGCAGGCGGATATAATATTTTATTCTGGACATGGAGGTCATGAGAACGCAATGCTAGTTGGTGGCGTTCAGCCTTCTTTGCTGAATTCCTATTGGACTAACGTTAATGCCGTAGTTTTGTCAGGATGTGCGGTGCTGGACATTTCAAACTATAGGCAACAGTCATTCGGCTGGAAAACGAGTTTGCGGTGGAGGACACACGGGGGAGCGAACTCGCCTGGCGAGGCATGGGAGTCTCTTGATGTTGGAATCCTGTTAGGATTTGCATGGACGGCTCCGCTTGATGGTGCAGGAGGGGTTGACGTAGTCCAAAACTTTGTGTCTTCAGTATCTTCTGGGAGTGGACTCATCGAAGCTTGGCGCGATGCGACTGATTCAGGCGCCGCGCGAAATGCGTGTGCGATCGACAAAACGGTCGTGCCACATGTATACTGGTTTTGGGATGAACAATCCGGCGTGCCAATATGGACTAATGCGGTGAAGACCGCAGAAGGGTGGGAAAGACGATGAAAAACATAATTACAGTTGCGGCGCTTGTCTTGTCATGTGGACTTGCGTTTGGCGATTCCATATCCAACTTGTCGCAAATAGTTGGGCGGGATATTACCCAAGAAATGTGTCTGGCAATGCCTGCTGGACACGACTTTGCGAATTGGGAGACAACGACCCTTGCGGTGCTGCGATCCATTCGCACTGGCGATGTGACAAATTTTGTTGCCAACTCTACGGCTGGAATGTTGGAAAAGGAATTTGAGGTTGGTGTGACTAACGGCATCTCTGCGGCCTTCTCCATCGCTTTTTCCCAAACGTCCACAGAGTTTTCGCGCTATCGTGTGATCGCGTATGACATCACCACTAACACGACAGAATCAGTCTGTGTGAACATAAACGTGATGTTGGGACGCGGGGCTTCGACAAATGACATTCAAGAGATATTCAACTTTTCCTTGTTAAAGACCAATGAAGTTTGGAAGGTGGATGGTCTTTGAGAACGTATGAGCACTGCCGTTGCAACATGGACATAGACAACAAAGGCGATTCATCATGAAAAAGGGGAGCAGACGACGAGGTTAGACAGGATGTGCAGAAATTTCTTACAACATACTACTGCGGAAATTATGGAATACCCGTCTTGACAAAGGAAGTTCGTTTCGGCG
>CADCGZ010000062.1 GCA_902801025.1 uncultured bacterium
GCTTTGGCTGGAGCGCGGCGCTTTGTGCGATCGCCTTATTCGCGCTTGTGGGCATGGCGCTCTTCCTGTGCGCGTGGTCCGCCAAGGCCGACGGCTACGCGCGCAAGTCGTAGGACAAGATATCGCGCGGCAGATGACCGGCGGATGATAATTTGGTATAATAATCAATATGAAGAAAGTTGTTTTTCTGGTCTTGGCGGCCATCGCGGCGTCTGCGTTTGCGGATAGGCCCAAGTACGTGTTCCTTTTCATCGGCGACGGGATGTCCGTTCCCCAGCGGATGACGGCCGATGAATTCTCGCGCAAGAGCGGCGGCGGCCCTCTTGCAATGAACGCAATGCCTTTCAGCGCGATGACGCGCACCTGCTCTTCAGATTCGCTTGTCACGGACTCGGCTGCTGCGGCGACCGCTATGGCCTGCGGCGTCAAGACAAAGAACCACTACGCCGGCGTCGATCCCGAGGGTAAGCCGCTGGTCTCTTCTGCAGCTGCCGCCAAGAAGGCGGGAGTCAAGGTCGGCATATTGACGACCGTCACGATCACTCACGCGACACCGGCCGGCTTCTACGCCCACCGCAAAAACCGTGGCGACACCTACGGCATCTCCCTCGATCTCGCTGACTCCGGTTTTGACTTCTTCGCCGGCGGCGGGCTCGACGTAAATCCCAAGAACGCGCTGAAGCACAAGCAGTACGAGGCGTGCGGCGATGCCTGCGATTATGTCCGCTCCAAGGGGTACAAGATCGTCGAGACGAAGGACCAGTTTCTTGCGCTCAAGCCCGGCGACGGCAAGGTGCTTGCCGTGTTTGCGAACGGCTCCCTTGACGCTGCCATCGATGCCGACGGCTCGCAGCCGACGCTCGCCGAGATGGTTGCAAAGGCCATCGAGATGCTTGACGGGGACAACGGCTTCTTCATCATGGCCGAGGGCGGCAAGATCGACTGGTCCGGCCACGGCAACGACTCCGCGACGAACCTGCGCGACATCCTTGCGCTCGACGAGGCCGTCAAGACGGCGATTGCGTTTCAGGAGAGGCATCCCGACGACACGCTTATCGTCGTCACCGGCGACCACGAGACCGGCGGCATGTCGATGGGCTTTGCGGGGACTGGCTACGCGCTCTACATTGAACTCCTTTCTAACCAGACGATGTCCGTCTCCAAGTTCGGCGACAAGGTCACTGCCGCGTTCAAGGCCAATCCCAATCTCTCGTTCGACGATGTCAAGCCGATCATTTCCGAGGCGTTTGGCTTCAAGTTCGAGGGCGATGCGAAGAAGGACAAGATGGTCCTTTCCGCTGAGGATATCAAGGGCTTGGTCAAGGCGTTCGAGCACGATATCGAGTTCTATAGGGCGAAGATTGAGGAGAACTCGAAGTACGACGGCGTAAAGCGCTATCTCCTCGGCGGCGAATGCCGTCTCGTGATGTCGCACAAGTGCGGCATTGGCTGGAGCTGTGGCTCGCACACCGCGATGCCAGTTCTCTCGACCTCAAAGGGCCGCTGCGCAGAGAAGTTCTCCGGGTCTCTCGATAACACCGACATCGCCAAGGCGATGAAGGCGTTTTACGAATGAAAAAATTCGTTCCCGTCGTCGTTCTCGCGGTCTGCTGCGCCGCTCTCTTCTTCGTGCCGGGGCCGCAGCGCCTTGCGGACGACGGGGTTAGGACCGTCCGCGCCGAGGTAGTCGAGACCGACGATTCGGGATTGCAGCTCCACGGGCTCGTCGAGTTCGGCACCCAACGGCTTAGAGTGCGGCTTCCCGACGGGCGGCTCTTCGCGGCCGCAAACGAGCTTCGCGCGCAGATGGAGCTTGACAAGAAGTTTTCGGCGGGCGACACGGCGCTTGTCGTCCTTCCCCCCAATGCGGCGGAAAACGACGTGCTTGTCGCGCGCGACCATTGGCGCATGGGCTGGGGTTTCGCGTTCTTCGCCGGGTTCTGCATTCTCCTTTGCGTCTTCGGCGGCTGGACCGGGGCAAAGGCGCTCTTCAGCTTCGTCTTCAGCTGTCTTGTTGTCTGGAAGCTCCTCATCCCGCTCGTCCTCGCCGGATGGCATGCCTCTACGGTCGTGTTTCTTTCCGTCGCGGTGCTTACCGGCGTCATCATGTATCTCGTCGCCGGGTGGAACAAGAAGGGCTTTTCCGCCTTCGCGGGCTCGTTGCTCGGCGTCGTCGCCTCGCTTGCGCTCGCCCACTTCTTCGGACGCGTAATGAATGTCAACGGCGCGACGATGCCTTTTGCCCAGCAGCTGCTTTATTCCGGCTTTTCGTGGATGAATTTGCAGGACGTCTTCATAGGCGCGATCGTGCTCGCGTCCTCCGGCGCCGTCATGGACCTCGGCATGGACATAGCGGCGGGCGTGGAGGAAGTGCATCGGCACAGCCCAGCCCTTGGTTTCCGCGAGCTTGCGGCGTCGGGCTTCCGGATAGGGCGTGCCGTGGTGGGGACGATGACGACCACGCTCCTTCTCGCGTATTCGGGCGGATACATCACGTTGCTCATGGTATTCGCGGCCCAGGGCACGTCTCCCGTAGATTTCCTCAACTCCACCCTCGTCTCCGCCGAGCTGGTCAAGACGCTAGTCGGGAGCTTCGGCCTAGTTCTCGTCGCTCCGGCGACCGCCGTGGTCTCCGCGGCAATCTTCTCGCGTGGCGGCAGGGGTGCAATTTGATATAATGTCCCCATGGCGAAGACCGAGGGCACATTCACTCTCAAGTCCAAGTTCAAGCCGACTGGCGACCAGCCGGAGGCGATCGCCGCGCTCTACGAGGGGCTGAAGCGCGGCGAGAGGCGGCTTGTCCTCCAGGGCGTAACGGGCTCGGGGAAGACCTTCACGATGGCGAACCTCATCGCCAAGTGGGGTCGGCCGACGCTAATTCTCTCGCACAACAAGACGCTCGCCGCCCAGCTTTTCGCAGAGCTTAAGGAGTTTTTCCCCGAGAATGCGGTAGAGTATTTCATTTCGTACTACGACTACTACCAGCCCGAGGCATACATCCCGCAGACCGATACCTACATCGAAAAAGACGCGTCTATAAACGAGGAAATCGAGCGTTACCGCCTCGCCGCGACGAATGCGCTCATAGCGCGGCGTGACGTCATCGTGGTCTCGTCCGTGAGCTGCATCTACGGCCTCGGCGAGTCGGACGAATACCGCGATCTCGCCGTTGGCTTCAAGGTTGGCGAGGCGCTGTCGCGCGAGCGCCTTCTTGCTCGGCTTGTCGAGGCACAGTATGTCAGGAACGACTACGACTTCGCGCCCGGCGCGTTCCGCGTGCGCGGCGACGTTGTGGACATCTTCCCCGCCTACGAGACTAAGGCGATCAGGGTCGAGTTCTTCGGCGACGAGATCGACTCTATCCGCGAGCTCGATCCTCTGACTGGAAAATGCGGCGTCTCGATGCCGGCCGCCGTCGTGACGCCTGCAAAGCAGTTCGTCATGGGCAAGGACAAGTTCGAGGCGGCGTTCGCGAGGATCGAGGCAGAGCTTGATGACCGTTTGAAGTTCTTCTCCTCCAAGGGAAAGCTCCTTGAGGCGCAGCGGCTAAAGGAGCGGACGGAATACGACATCGAGATGATGCGCGAGCTCGGCTACTGCAACGGCATCGAGAACTACTCCCGCCCGCTTTCCGGGCGCGCGCCCGGTTCGCCGCCCGAGTGTCTTCTTGACTATTTCCCAGACGATTTCCTCACGATCATCGACGAGAGCCATGTCTCGGTGCCGCAGATACGCGCGATGTACAACGGCGACCAGGCAAGAAAGCAGAAACTCGTCGACTTCGGCTTTCGGCTTCCGAGCGCAAAGGACAACAGACCATTGAAGTTCGACGAGTTCAACGCGAAGGTACACCAGATCGTCTATTGCTCTGCGACTCCGGGCGACTACGAGTACGAACAGTCAAATACGGTCGCGGAGCAGGTGATACGCCCGACAGGGCTTCTCGATCCCGTGATCGAGCTGCGCCCGCTCGCGAACCAGATAGACGACCTAGTGGAGGAGATCAAGCGCGTCGTCGCCGGAGGAGACCGCGTTTTCGTCACGACGCTCACTAAGAGGTCTTCCGAAGACCTGACGCAGTATCTCCACGGCACCGGCATCCGCGTAGAGTACCTTCATAGCGACATCGACGCGATCGAGCGCGTCTCGATACTCCATCGTCTCAGGAAGGGCGAGTTTGACGTCCTCGTAGGGATCAACCTCCTGCGCGAAGGCCTCGACCTTCCAGAAGTCGCGCTTGTCGCGATTCTCGACGCCGACAAGGAGGGATTCCTTAGGTCGACGACCTCGCTCGTGCAGACGGCTGGTCGGACCGCCCGCCACGAGAAGGGGCGAGTCATCCTCTACGCCGACAAAAAGACCGACGCAATCAAGGACTTGCTGCGCATCACGAAGGCGCACAGGAAAAAGCAGATCGCCTACAACGAGAAGCACGGCGTCGTGCCAAAGTCGGTAAAGCGCGCGATAAACGAGTCGGCGTACGTCTTTGCGGCCGGCTCTGCGGTGGCTGCGGCTCCCAGCACGCGCGACGGGCTCCCCGTCGCGGACATCTTGGCGGAGCTCGAGCGCGACATGCTCGAAGCGGCGGACAATCTCGAATTCGAACGCGCGGCGTATCTGCGCGACCAGATAAGGGAAATAAAGCGGAAGAGAGGCAGAAAATGAAGAAGAGCGCCCATGAGCAGTATGAGGAGCTGAGCTCGCAGAGTGCGGTGAAGCGTGCGCTGCATTCTATCCGCACGCGGTATTCGCTTGCCACCGCTTTCCTGATCCTGCTTTGCCTCGCAGTGTTCTACATTGGCGGACGCATCGTGCTCGTCCACATGATGCGCGAGGCCGAGCGCCAGGTCGAGGAGATAGGGTACGACATGTCGCGCCTCGCGTACAGCCATGCGGACATGGTGGTGAAGGAGAACAGGAAGAGCGCCGGAGAAATAGCTCTCCTGGTCGCAAAGGGAGAGAATGTGTCGACTGTCCTTTCGAGACCGGAATTCGCGAGAATCTCCCTTGTTCTCGCGTTCTCTGGTTCAGGCAGGTTTGCTTCAGGCGCGGCAAGAGGGGCTGATGGCGTTTTGGCCGTATCTTCTGCCGAGATCGCACCATACGTCGAGCGGTTCTCCGAATGGCTTGACCCAGACAGCGACAGGCACTCTCCTTCAGTAGGGCTCGTTCAGCTGTGCGGAAGGGCCCACTACGTCTTTGTCGTGCCGTCCGAAAAGGACGCCAGGTTGCGCGTAGTGGTTGGGGCTCCGTTCGATTCTACAGTGTTCATGACGAGCGTCAATGACGGCTTCTCCGGCCTCGATGTGCGTGTTGTCAACCGCAAGGTGGCAGTCACGGTGTCGTTGTCGTCATCCGCAAAGGCAGCACAGCGTGCCAGCGATAGCACGACGGGATTTGGCATCGTGCCGATGCTTTCCGAGGCGATAAGCTTCTACTCCGGCGGGTTTTGGAACCTTGGTTCCAATCCATACGAGGCTGTGTTCGCATTGCGCGATATCGCAGGGAATGCAGTGTCCATGATTTCCGTGTCGCTTCCAACGTCTCTCTCCACCGTGACGCGTTCGGCGCTCGGCCGCTTTACCTTTTTCATCGCGATGGTCGGAATCGTCCTCGTCCTTCCGATATTCTGGTTCCAGGGGAGGGTGCTTCTCAATCCGCTCACCAAGATGACCGAGGCGATACGCGATCTCGGCGAGCACCACAAGGACGTCGACTGCCCGTACCTCGAATGGGATGGGAAGGACGAATTTGCCATGCTGGCGATGTCGGTGAACAGGATGCTTGAGACGATAACGGCGAGGACGGTGAAGATTGCGCAGGTCGAAGCCAGGCACAGGGCTCTCATCGATGGCGTTCCCGACGCGCTTGCCGTCTTCGACAGGCGCGGCAGGCTCGTAGCGATAAACAAGCAGCCGGAGGGGACGCCTCCTCTTCCCGGAATGACGGCCGGCGAGCCACCAAGCCCGGCGACGTTCGGCGAGGGCGGAGCGGCGGCGTTTTCAAAGGCGATTGGTGCCGTGTTCGATTCTTCGCCAGTGGAGGCAGTGCACCTCGAGGTGTGTGGTGCAGAACCGCGCCACTTCGAGTTGCGCGTCACGCGCATGGACGAAGTTTTCGCGCTTGCCATAATACGCGACGTCACGTACGAAGTAGAGGAACACAAGCTCCGCATAGCGGCCGAAGAGCATGCGCTCGATGCGCAAAAGCGAGAGTCCTTGACCTTGCTTGCGGCGGGCATAGCCCACGATGTCAACAACGTCCTGTCGGTCGTGCTTAACGCCGTCGAGTCTGCTACGTCCGGCGACGGCCAGAAGCTTGACGTGGACGCGATACGCAACGCCGTGAAGCGCGGCTCAAGCATGACCAAGGAGCTGATGGCCTTTGCCGGCGACAACAAGGTTTCGCTTTTCAGGGCGTCTCCAGACTTCTTCGTAAAGGACGTGCAGGCGCTTGTGTCGCATATCGTCGACGACAATGTGGCTATATCCTACGACTTGGCCGATGGGCTGCCTGACGTGGACGCTGACCCGAACCAGCTATGGAAGGTCTTCTTCAACATAATGAAGAACGCTGGCGAAGCGCTTGACGGCCGGCCCGGGCACATTGTGCTTTCGACCGAGGCGTTCGAGATGACGGCGGCGGCCGCTACGACTTTCATGTCGGGTAGACCGCTTCTCCCGGGCCCTGGCGTCATCTTCAAGATCGCCGACGACGGCCCCGGCATTCCTAGAGACCTCCTTCCACGTCTCTTCGATCCGTATGTGACTTCAAAGTCGCTTGGACGCGGTCTCGGGCTTGCCACCGTGCGCACTATCGTTGAGGCCCACGGCGGCGGGATAAAGGTCGAGAGCGTTGTCGATCATGGCACCACGTTCTACATATTCCTGCCCAAGACGAAGCAACCTGAAGGATCCGCGGGACCTTTGGATGTCCGGAAGACGGAACCAGGAAAGCTCCCGAACGAAGTGCTTGTCGTCGACGACGACGAGGCGATATTAAAGACGCTTTCCATGCTGCTCAAGTCGCTTGGCATATCCGCGTATATTGCGCGCGACCGCGTGTCGGCGCTTGCCGTCGTAAGGCGCTATACGAACCGGCTTGGGGCTGTTCTTCTTGATGCGCACTTGGGCGGCGTTGACGTCGTGCGGCTCTTCGACGCGTTTCGCATCGCGTCGCCGGACATTCCGGTTGTCGTCGTTTCCGGGTCTTCGGAGGAGGACATCCGCAAGATGTTCGGGGAGCGGGTCTACAGCGGGTTCCTCGGGAAACCTTTCACTCTCGCCGAGATCAAGCAGATGCTCCTGAAAGTCTGCAGGTAGCAGGCGCAGGGGCTACGGCTTCAGGGTTCGGGTGCCGGCCTTGCGGATGGCGTGCTGCTGCGCGGCGCCGGCCTTGCGGGCGGTCTTTGCGTTCTGAGCGGCGGCTTTGCTCGCTGCGTGCTGCGGACTATTGCTTATGTGTGGACCATGTGCCGGGTTGTGTCTAGGGGAAATGCGGGGATTATTATCGTGATGGCGGGGGCCGCTGCCATGCTTGCCGTGTAGCGGGATGCGCCCGACGCTATGGTGCCTGTAGCCGCCGTCGACATAGATGGGCTCGGCGACGTATGTCGTGGTGCTGTAGGTAACGGGCGCCACATAAGCCGGCTCCGTGACGTATGTCGTCGTTGCGGGTGTGACGTATGTCGGTGTGCGGTGGTAGACCGGCGTTTCGTATGCGACGCATCCCGAGCAATAGATGCAAAGCGCCGTTACCGGAAGAAACATTTTTGTCATGTTGTTCATGTTGCACCTGCCTTTCTGTTTACACGATGTGAGGGAATCTCGCTCCCGATTTCTGACAGAAAAAGATTTCGAATACATTATACCAAAACGCAGGGAGTATGTCAGTATTGCCTTTTTGGGCTGAAAATGAGATAATTTTCCCCATGCGGATAGCAGTGATAGGCAAGGGGCTCATCGGCGGCTCGTTCGAGAAGGCGGCGAAGCGCGTTGGGCACGAGGCGGCGATTTTCGACAAGGGCGAGGATTTTCGCGTCGAGGACGCGGAAGTCGTCTTTGTCGCCGTTCCGCCGTCGGCTGTCGTCACGGTTGTAGACGCGATTGCGCCTCGGCTTAAGGAAGGGGCGATCGTGGTCGATGCGACCGGCGTGAAGACTCCCGTTTGCGATGCGCTTCGCAAGTACGCTTTCGAGACGCGCTGGGTGTTCGTCGGCGGACATCCGATGGCCGGCAAGGAGAAGAACGGCTACGAAAATTCCGACGCCGCTCTCTTCGACGGCGCGTCGATGATCTTGACGCCTTTCCCGACCTACGGACGCGCGCCTCTCGACAAGCTCGAGAAGCTTTTGAAGGAACTCGGTTTCGCGCGGATCGTCTACACCGATCCTAAGCACCACGACGAGATGATCGCGTTCACAAGCCAGCTTTGCCACTTGATCTCATCGGCCTATGTCCGCGAGCCGCTTGCTAAGGATCACGTTGGCTATTCGGCGGGAAGCTTCCGCGACATGGCGCGTGTAGGTGCACCCGATCCCGACACGTGGACGGAGCTTTTCTTCGCCAACCGCGACGCTCTTCTCCCGATACTCGAGCGCTACATCAACCGCCTCGACGATTTCCGCGGCGCACTTGCCGCGGACGACCGTGCGCGACTCCATGCCGCGCTTGAAGACGGCGTCGCCGCAAAGGCACAGTTTGGAAAGGGACTAAAATGAAAAAAACGATGATTGCATCTCTGGCCGCGCTTTTTGCGTTGGCCGTCTACGCGAAGACTTCTACGCCCGAGGGATGGCTCGACGACTACGACGCTGCGCTCAAGAAAGCGGTGGACGAGAACAAGCACATAGTCGTCGATTTCTCCGGAAGCGACTGGTGCGGCTGGTGCAAGCGGCTCGACAAGGAGGTGTTCGCGACAGACGAATTCAAGAAGGCCGCGTCGGAGAAGTACGTCCTCCTGATGGTGGACTCGCCGATGAAAAAGTCGCTTTTGACGCCGAAGGCCGCCAAGGAGAACCCGAAGCTCGTCGAGAAGTTCGGCGTGAATGGCTTCCCCACGGTCGTCGTCCTCGACCCGAAGGGCGAGGAGGTGTGCCGTCTTGGCTATGAGAAGGGCGGGCCCGCGAAGTACATCGAGAAGCTCGACGCCGAGATACGCGATGCGCCGGACGTCAAGAAGTACATCAAGCCGATAGAGGATGTCCTTAACTCCCATGACAGCAAGATGGAAGAGGAGTCCCGTGCCGTGATGGAGAAGGTCGAGAAGAAGTTTCCGAAGCCGAAAGAGGGGGCGTCGAAATCAGAGCTTCGCAAGTATCGACGCGAGGCGATGAAATACGCGCAGCAGGTCATGTTTGAAGAGGTCTACGCCAAGTACGTTCCGCTCTACGACAAGGCGTTCGCCGAGGCGAAGGCGATGAAGGTCCCCGCGAACATGGAGTCGCGCAAGAAGGATTTAATCGACGAGCAGGAGTCGCGCTTCGAAATGCTCAAGACCGCGCTCAAGGCGTACGAGGAGGCGAAGAAGTCTGGGAAGCTCGATGCCGAAGAAGACGACGATGAAGACGAGGACGATGAAGATGAAGACGACGAGGGCTTTGGCGGCGGACTTGATTCGTGGCTAAAGGACTGGAGCGAAAACATCAAGACGAACACGGCGATCGAGACATGCGCGACGTTCCGCGAGGCGAAGCTGCGTCCCTTCCTCATGGCGCAGATGGACCCCGGAGGGACGGCTACGGCGGACGAACGCAAGGTTCTCAACGCGTCAATCAACCATATTTTCGGCGACAGCGGATACAAGCACTTCAAGGACCGCAAGAAACTCGTCGAGATACTCGACCGCACCGCTAAAAAGCCGTTCGCGGCGATGGTTCGCGCGCTTTCCGACAACAAGGGCATTTCCGATCCCATGGCCGACTGGATAATTGACGGCGATTTCCACGGCGAAGACATGCGTTGCGTGTTCTGGACGATCCGCAACAACGGCGTGTTCGACTCTGCGGGGGCGAAGGTCCTCGAGAAGATCGAGAAGTCGTCGGTCGACGAATGGCTCAAGGTGCTTCTGCGCATCGACGTCGAGCGTGACGCCGCGTGGAAGGCCCGCGGCGGCGGGTACGCCAACACGGTCACCGAGGAGGGGTGGAATGGCTACAGCAACCACGGCGACGCCTGCAAGGCCGCGTTCAAGCGCGCGATGGAGCTCCACGACTATCCCGAGCCCGCCTACCTGTTCTCGTCGCTCGGGCCGTTCGACGACAAGATCTTCGTCGCGGCGACCTCTAAGCAGCTCGACTTCGACGGCTTCTACGGTAACTTCCTCTGGTACAACTGCTATCCGCGCTGGTGCGGGTCGCTTGCGAAGATGAAGGCGTTTGCCGAGCGCTGCTACGAGACAAAGCGGCACGACACGATGATTCCCTACATGTACGCTGAGTCGATGCTGAGAATGGCCAAGGACTCCGGCGAAAAGCAGGAGGTGTACTTCCGCGCACATTCCGAGGAGCTCGACAAGATCATAGAGGTGTGCCTTCCGCAGATATCCAACACAAACGCGTTTGAAAAGGTGCGCCAGGAGGCGGGCGCCATCGCGACGCTCGCATATTCCATCAAGGGCGACTGGGAGAACGCGGGCAAGACCTGGAACTCGTTCTGGCACGGGACGCTTCCGACCGAGGCGTGGAGTGTCGTCCAGGAACTCAGCCACTGGTGGATGATCTGGGACGGCATTTCCGGCAGGAACCGCAAGGAGATGCAGCGTCTGCACGCATTGTTCGTTGCCGGTGACTTCGCGGGGCTTATCAAGGGAATCGAGGAGCTGCGCGCGGGCGGCGCGAAGCTGGACGACAAGGAAAGGGTCTACCTCGACGAGATGACGATCACGGCACGCATCAAGACCGACTTTCCCGCGGGTAGGCCAATCACTGCAAGCTTCCCGAAGGACAAGACGTCCTGGCTGACTTACGGCGGCCACTGGCGCATGAACGGCGAGTACGCGTATCCTGGCAAAGACTACCGCGCTTCCTGCCCCATCGAGTGGGACGTCCTCATCCCCGGAGAGTTCAGGCTCGAGTTCGAGCTATCGCCGGAGCCGAAACGCGAAACGTGGCGCTTCGACTTCTGCCAGAAGCCTGCTGATCCAGCGCTTGCCAAAAGAGACTATCCTTACCTCATGCTCCGATTCTCGAAAGACGGCGCTACCGCGGTGTTCGGCGAGTGGGACGAGGTTAAGGACGACGGAAGCGGGACGCCCGTTCCGTTCGCGTATGCTGGCGGGAACGTGCGCCTCGCCATCGTTTACAGTGACGGCAGGGCTTCGGCATTCGTCAACGGCTCGGAGAAGCCGGTAATCGAGTCGGAAGACTTTGCTCGCTTGCTGAAAGCCGTTTCCGAGGGCAAGTTCCAGTTCAACGGGGCAGGTGTGCGGGTCACTTCGATGAAGGTTAGCCGCCCCTGATGTTTTTGGTATAATTTCTTCTAATGCAAACATTTTTGAAACTTGACATACGCGGCGCGTCGCATGCACGGAAGATGACGTTCTCCATCGAGAACTTCCCGGCAGGAGTGCGTGTCGACGCGAAGAAGCTCGCCGAGTTCATGGAGCGCCGTGCGCCAGGACGCGACAAGCTTTCTACTGCGCGGCGCGAGACGGACGAGGTTGTGTTTACTTCAGGTCTCAACGACGGCATCACGACGGGCGCCACGATCTGCGGCGAGATTGCAAGCCGCGACATGCGCCCAAGCGACTATGGCGCTGAGCGCACGATTCCGCGGCCAGGACACGCGGACTTCGGGCAGTGGATCGAGATGGGTAGGATTCCCACCGGTGGCGGCAAGAACTCTGGTCGTCTCACCGCGCCTCTCTGCGCGGCTGGTGCGCTTTGCCTCGAATATCTCGCATGGCGCGGAATCTTCGTTCAGGCGCAGATCGTGGCGCTTGGCAACGCAGTCTGCGGAAAAGACGAGGACTACGAAAAGGAAATCCTAAAGGCGCGCAACGCCGGCGATTCCATCGGAGGAATGGTCGGATGCACCATTTCCGGGCTCCCGCCAGCGCTCGGAGGTCCGCTTTTCGACGGACTTGAAACGGATATTTCCGCCGCGGTGTTCGGTATACCCGGCGTGAAGGGCATCGTCTTCGGTGATGTCCTTGGGTGCGAATTCATAGGCACTACTCCAGGATCAAAGTACAACGACCAGTTCTCCGTAAAAGACAACGGCCTTGTCTGGACGGATACGAATCAGCAGGGCGGCATCATGGGCGGACGCACCTACGGGAAACCCGTCTGCTTCACGGTGGCGATGCGTCCGACCCCCACCGTGTTCGTCGAGCAGGATTCCGTAGACCTCGCGACTATGAAGCCCGCGAAGCTCTCGATGAAGGGTCGCCACGATCCGTGCATCGTCCGTCGTGCCGTGCCTGTTATAGAGGCAGTGACGGCGTTTGCCGTCATGGACGCGCTCCTCGCGGCGGAAGCGGAGCGTTCTGGCATCTGCCTCACGCTCACGGGAAAGACGCTTGAAGAGGACATCGAGCAGTACAGGAGGCCGCGAAGTTCCCGGCGATGCTTGCGAAGGAGGCGACATGGCGCGTGCCGTGTCTGCTCACGTTCAGGCGCAAGTGCGACGGCGGCGCGTTCGAGGGCGATGAAGCGGAGAGGGTGAAGTTTTTCGAAAAGGTTTTAGCCGCAAAGAACGCAAAGGTCGCAGAGGGTAGTTTTGACTATGTTGATTTCGAGGAAGGCTTCGGCGACGAGAAGCTTGTTGCGCTCGCGCACAAGGCGGGCGCGAATGTCGTCAGGTCGCACCACAAGTTCGACGGCCCGGTGAGGAACCTCAAGGCGAAGCTGCGCGAGCTTGCCAAGAGCGGCGATGTCGCGAAGGTCGCGTTCATGCCGCGGAACCTTGGCGACGTCGCGAAGGTGTTTGCCGAAGATTTGGGCGACGTTCCGCGCGTCGTCTGCGCGATGGGCGCGCAGGGATTCGCGACGAGGGCTCTCGCGTCAAGGTTCGGATCGCTATGGACGTATGCGTCCGTCGGAGGCCTCGGCTCAATAGGACACATAACGCCGTACGAGCTGGTGCGTGACTTCAGATTCCGTTCCGTGTCGCAATCCGCCGCGCTCTACGGCGTCACCGGCTGGCCCCTGGAGAAGACGCGTTCGCCAGAGCTTCACAACGCGGCGTTCGCGAACGAGGACGAAGACGCGGTGATGGTTCCGTTCCCCGCCAAGACGGCAAAGGAGGCGTTCGCGTTCATGAAGGCGATGGGCATGCGTGGAATGGCCGTCACGATTCCCCACAAGTTTGCGATAATGCCGCTCTTGGACAAGATCGACAAGTTCGCGCAGAAGGTCGGTGCCGTCAATACCGTCGTCTGCGAGAAGGGGAAATATGTCGGCTACAACACGGATGTCGAAGGATTCGCAGAAGCGCTTTCGTCGTTCGCCGGGACCTTAAGCGGCAAATCCGCCGCGCTCCTCGGGGATGGCGGTGCGGCGCAGGCGGTGAAGGTCGCGCTTAAGACGCTTGGCGTTAAGTTCAAGGTGTTTCACCGCGCAACGCCGCCGCAGGGGTACGACATACTCGTCAACGCGACGCCGGTCGACCCGATTCCGGACTACAAGTTTACAGGCCGCGAACTCGTCTACGATCTTCGCTATGTTCCCGAAGTGACGCCGCTTATGGCCCGCGCGGCCAAAGCGGGATGCCGCGTCGAGAACGGCTTTTCCATGCTTCGCGCGCAGGCCCGCGGCCAGCAGAGGCATTTTGTGGTATAACGGTCGCCATCTAGGGCAATATGCAGTCTGACGCTGTCAGAGAGGCGAAGTTCAGTGTAGGAAACGTCACGCGCTTCTACGTTCCCCTGTTGCTGCAGGGTTTTTCGCAGTCGCTCGCGTATCCGCTTGTCGCCGGAATCGTCACGCACGGCGAGTTTGGCGTCGACGCGCTCACGGCCTTCAGCCAGGGGCAGATGGTCATGTTCATGATTGGCGCAATCGGCGGCGGACTTGTCACAACCGGGCTTGTCTTCGCGAAGACATGGATGGGCTATGTCGCCTTTAGGCGTCTCAATGCGCTGATGATGTCAGCGCTTTTGGCGGTCCAGTGCATCGTAGCGCTGCCGCCGTTCTCGGACTGGATATTCTCAGGGCTCTTCAACCTCCCGCCAGAGCTTGCCCAGATGGCGGCGCGAACGCTTCTCTACGGTGTTTTGATGAACGGGTTCTTCTTCCTTCGCAACGTTCCGATGGTCGTCCTCTTCGACAACCTTGAAAGCGCGAAGGCGAACTATGCGACGTTTCTCCGGCTTGTCGTGACCTTTGCGCTTGCTGTTTGCCTTCCGCGGATGGGCCTTGTGGGGCCGTGGTGGGGACTTGCGGCCCTGACCTTTGGCGTCGGCGTGGAGCTTGTCGCGACCTGGCTCTTTGCGCTGCCATACGTCGCACGGCTTCCCAACAGACCCCAGGTCGAGGACATGAAGTCTCTGCCGAGCATTCCGCGCCTTACGCTCGAGCAATTCCGGTTCACGCTTCCGCTTTCGCTCGGCGGCTTCCTGTTGATGCTCTCCCCAGTCGCCATCGCCGCCTTCGTCGGGAGGTCGGTCGATCCGAAGGACATGCTCGCCATCCACTATGTCACCATCGGCGTCGCGAATCCCGTGGCGTTTGCCGCGCTTCGCATGCAGACGGTGGCGATTAAGTTCCCGCCGGAGTACGCCGGTGACAGGCGTCTTCTCGTGTATGCCGTTGTCGCGGGGCTTCTCCTTGGCGTTGTCCCGCTCGCGTTCTCGACCCCGCTCATTGGCGGCTGGTACTTTGGCACGTACCAGAACGTTCCGCCGCGCATCATTGGAACGGCGCGCCTCGCAATTGGAATCTATTCGCTTATCGCCGTGATACATGCGGTTCGTGCGCGTGTGGAGGGGCTCGCCGCGCTAGCCAAGCGTCCGAAGGCGATAATGGCCGGGCAGATCGCCTACACGGCATCGCTATTCACGGTCTGTTCCATCCTCCTCCCCATGGGGGTTCCTGGCTGGGCAATGGCCGTTACTGCGATTTTCATCGCTCCGATCTGCGTCACCGCGACCATCTATGCGGTGCTCGCGTTGAAGGGGCGGCAGCGGTGAGGCGGCGGCCGAATGCTCCTCCTCGCGGACCCTCGGCGAATACGCCGTATCCGCTCGCTCGGACATTCGCTCCACCGCCTCATACTGCGACCAGAGAACTTGGTGCGGCAAATCTACCGCTGATTATGGTATAATAAAAACACTTATGGACAAGAAACTCTACATCAATCCCCCGCTTGTCGAACGTGCCTATGACTGGAAGAATGGCCCCCAGCCCAAGACCCGCAAGGAACTCGACAAGTTCTTCAACTCCCCAGCGATCAACAAGGTCAAGGACCAGATCTGCGAAATGGGTCGGCGCATCTACAACAAGGGATATACCGATGGCAACGGTGGCAACCTCTCGGTGCGTGTTGGCGAGGATCTTGTCCTCTGCTCTCCGACTCTCTGTTGCAAGGGCTTCATGAAGCGCGAAGACATCTGCCTCGTCGACATGTCGGCCGGCCAGCTCTGCGGCTACCGTCCGCGCACAAGCGAGGTCAAGGTCCACATCGCGATGATGAAGGCGACCGGCATGAACGCGTGCATGCACTGCCATCCGCCGCATTGCAATGCGTTCCTTTTCGCGGGGCTCGTGCCGCCGAACGGCATCAACCCCGAAGCCGACATCTTCCTCTCGCAGATTCCGCTCGCGCCCTATGCGACACCCGGCACCGACGACGTTGCGAAGAGCGTCGCCGAGGCCGCGAAGAAGTCTAACGTCGTCTTCATGGAGAACCACGGCGTTGTCTGCGGCGGGCGCGACATCGAGGAGGCCGAGTGGTTTGCCGAGAACGCCGACGCCTACTGCCAGGTGCTTCTTCTTGCCGCGGGCCACGGCGGCAAGGTCAATCAGCTCAAGCCCAAGTTTATCAAGGACATAATCGCCATCCGCAAGGCTATGGGGCTTTCGGTTGTCAAAGGCCAGAAACTCTACAACACCCGCCGCTTCAACGGCTACACGATGAAGGCGAAATAGCCATGATGAAACGGTCTTTCGCTGCGCTTTCGCTCTTCGCCGCGCTCTCTGCGCTCGCGGCCACTTACAAGGTTGAAACAGACAAGCCCGGATGCGTCTACCGCTGCGGAGAGACGGCGACTTTCACAGTGACGATGCTTGACGCGTCGAACCTGCGCAAAAGCGGCGAGATGCAATACGCGACGCTTGACAACTTCGGGACGCAGCTTGTTGCCAAGGTGTCGATCGACATTGCTACTGGGGTCGTGACCAAGATTTCCGGTACGCTCAGCGAACCCGGGTTCCTTCGGCTGAAGCTGCCGCAGACAAAAGGCGGCCACGGCGACCCAAATGTGTTCAGTGTCGGTTTCGAGCCGGAGAAGATAAAGAAGGGCAGCCCCTCGCCCGCCGACTTCGACGAGTTCTGGGCGACTGCAAAAGCGAAGCTCGCGAAGGAGGTCCCCCTTGATCCGCAGCTCGAGCGCATCGAAGAGCGCTCGAACGGCAAGTTCGACTTCTACCAGATTTCCTTCGCCACGTTTGGACGCCGCGTCTACGGTTTCCTCTCGGTGCCGAAGGACAAGTCCAAGGCGCCGTTCCCTGTCATCATAGGCGTAAACGCCGCCGGTTTCGGCGGCTGGACGAACGACCTCTCGGGACGCGACGACGCAATCTGCGCCCAGTTCTCCGTTTACGACTGGCCGATGGACAGCAAGTGGAAGGAGAAGGGGCTCGATAAAAAGTACAAGGAGATGAACGAGGCGTACGTCGCGAAGTATTCGTGCGGTGGGTACGCCACGTCCGGCATCTCGGTGTCGCGCGAGGAATATTTCTATTATCCCGTCCTCCTTGGCATCAATCGCGCTGTGGACTGGATCGCGGCGATGCCCGACGTGGACCCGAGGCGCTTCGTCTACCAGGGCACTTCCCAGGGCGGCGGCTTCGGGCTCTATCTCTGCGGCTTCAACCGCAACTTCACCCGTGCGGCGCTCTACGTCCCAGCGATCACCGACACGATGGGCTATCTCGCGGGCCGCGAAAGCGGCTGGCCGAGGATCGTCGAGAGCAACTCGTCCACACCCGCGCGCCGTGAAGCCGCGGAGAAGTGGGCTCCATACTTCGACGGTGCGAACTTCGCCTCGCGCATCAGGTGCCCCGTGCGCGTGGCCGTCGGATTCTCCGACACGACGTGCCCGCCTTGCGCCGTCTATGCCGCGTACAACGAGATTCTTATGCCCGACAAGCAGATATTGCACGGCATCGGGATGACGCACAGCTGCTTCGGAAAGTTCTACGGCGAACTTGGGCGCTGGCTCATGGAGCCGCCGACTGCGGCCTACGGCGGACACGCCTGGACGAACCAGCTTTTCGAGGGCTGGTATGCCGATCCGCAGATACGGCTCTACGGCGACACCTACTGGATCTTCTCGACGTATTCGCGCGCATCCTACGACGATACTCTGTTCTTCGACCTCTTCTCCTCGAAGGATCTTGTCACGTGGACGAAGCATCCGAGGGCGCTCGACGCGAAGGACATTCCGTGGGCGCGTCGCTGCATGTGGGCCCCTGATGCACACGAGAAGGACGGGAAGTACTACATTTTCTTCTCCGCGAATGACACTTACCCTGTGGACGATTTGCGCACGGGAACGGTCGTCCGCGCATTCGGCGACAAGAAGTACGGCGGCATCGGCGTCGCAGTCGCCGACACCCCCGAGGGGCCTTACCGCGACCTTCTTGGGAAGCCGCTCATCGACCAGTTCTGGAACGGAGCGCAGCCGATCGACCAGTATGTCTTCAAGTACAAGGACGAGTGGTACATGATCTACGGCGGTTGGGGCCGCTGCAACATCGTCAAGCTTGCGCCCGACTTCAAGTCGCTTCTCCCGCTCGACGACAAGGGGACGATATGGCGCGACATGACGCCGAAGGACTATGTCGAGGGGTCGGTCATGTTCGAGCGCAAGGGCAAGTGGTATTTCATGTATTCGAGCGGCGTCTGGACGACTGACACGTACTGCATCAACTACAGCGTGGGCGACTCGCCTTTCGGGCCGTTCGAGTTCAAGGGCCGAGTCCTCTCCTCGCAGCGCCCGCTCGCGACGGGCCCCGGGCATCATTCGGTCCTCAACATGCCAGGCACGGACGACTGGTACATCTGCTATCACAGGCGGCCGATTCCCACGCTCGCCCCGATTCATCGCGTGACTTGCCTCGACAGGATGTTCTTCGACGAGAAGGGCGATATCTTGCCTATCATAATGACAGAATGACCCATTATATGGTATAATTACGCAAATGAAACTTAAATATAGATCGATGTCAGATTACTGCGCAGAGTACGTGCGCTATCTGGGGATTGCGAAAACTGAACGCCGCAGCTATGCCGAGAGCGTCCGGCTTCTCGAAAAGAGGGGGTTCAAGGACATCTCCAAGTTCAAGACGCTGAAGCCCGGCGACAAGGTTTACCGCGGCTACGAAGGCCGCACCATCATGGCCGCGGTGATCGGCAAGAAGAAGATTTCCGAAGTCGGCCTTCGCATCGTCGGCGGCCATACCGATGCGCCGCGTCTCGACCTCAAGCCGAGACCTCTCTACGAGAAGGGCGGCTACGTCTACTTCGACTGCCACATCTACGGCGGCATCAAGAAGTACCAGTGGCTTGTCCTCCCGCTCGCGCTCTACGGAACCGTCGTCCGCAAGGACGGCAAGAAGATCGACATCGCTGTAGGCGACGCGCCCGGCGATCCCGTCTTCATGATCAGCGACATCCTGCCGCATCTCGGCAAGGACCAGGCGAAGCTCACCCGCGACGAGTTCTTCCCCGCCGAGGATCTCGACGTCATCGCGTGGACGACTTACGCGAAGCCCGAGAAGGACGCGAAGCCAGGCGACGAGCCCAAGGCCGGCAAATCCGATTTCATCGCCTACCTGAAGAAGACCTACAAGATCGACGAAGAGGATCTTCTCTCGGCAGAGCTCGAGATCGTTCCAGCCGGGATGCCGCGCGAAGTCGGTTTCGACCGTGCTCTCATCGCGGGCTACGGCCATGACGACCGCGTCTGCTCGTTCGCCGGCCTTCAGGCGCTCATCGACGCTTCCGACAACGTTCCCGACGTCACCGCGTCGATACTGATGTGCGACAAGGAAGAAGTCGGTTCGATGGGTTCCACCGGCATGCAGTCGAGCTTCTTCGAGAACACCGTCGCCGAGATGGTCGAGCGCCAGGAGAAGAACGCGCGAGACATCCTCGTGCGCCGTGCGCTCGAGCTTTCCTCGATGCTCTCCGCCGACGTGTCTGCCGCGTCCGACCCTCACTTCCCCGACGTCGACTCGACCGGCAACCGCGCGCGATTCCACGCGGGCCCCGTCGCCTCGAAGTACACGGGCGGCACGACCAAGGGCGGCGCGAGCGACTGCGGCCCCGAGTTCGTCGCCGAGATCCGCCGCATTATGGATGAAGGCGACGTCACGTGGCAGATGTGCGAGCTTGGCCGCATGGAGAAGGGCGGCGGCGGCACGATCTCCCAGTACATGGCGAGATTCGGCATGAAGGTGCTCGACATGGGCACGCCGCTTCTCAACATGCACGCCCCGTGGGAGCTTGCATCGAAATTTGACTGTTGGCAAACATACCGCGCATACAGCGCATACCTAAGGAGTAAATAAAATGATAGACATCAACCGCAGGAGTTTTCTTCTTGGTTCTGCCGCGGCCGCTACGCTCGCCGGCTGCTCGACCTCAAAGGTCGGGGCTCGCGAACTCAAGCCGGGCGAGAAACGCAACGTCGCCATGATCGGCATCGGCATTCAGGGGCGCTTCCTGCTTACTGAGTTTCTGAAGCAGCCAAACGTCCGCGTCGTTGCCATCTGCGACGTCGACAAGACGCGCCGCGAGGATAGCGCTGCGACGGTCGACAAGTACTACAAGAACGACTCGAAGTGCGCTACGTACGATGACTTCCGCGAGGTCCTCGCCAATCCTGAGATCGACGCCGTTTGCATTGCGACGCCCGACCACTGGCATGCGTACATCTCCGTCGAGGCGATGAAACACGGCAAGGACGTCTACTGCGAGAAGCCGCTTACGTTCTCCATCGACGAGGCGAAGAAGGTCATCGAGGCGCAGAAGAAGTACGGCCGCGTATTCCAGACGGGTTCCATGCAGCGCTCTTGGCGCGTCTTCCGCACGGCGGCGTCGCTCGTCCGCGGCGGTGTCATCGGCATCGTCAGGTATGTCGACGCGAACTACGGTCGTGGTGGACAGAAACTTGGCGGGCCTTCGCACCCGATCCGTTTCTGGGACGTACCCAAAGACGCCGCGAAGGAGGCCGAGGGCTATGAACTTCTCGGCGAGAAGGGCTGGGACATGTGGCTCGGGCCCGCGAAGTGGCGTCCCTACTCCAACCAGCTCGCGCCCGTAGGCGTCAACAAGTTCTACCCGATGTTCTGGCGCTTCGACGACGACATCGGCTCCGGCTACAACGGCGACTGGGGCGCTCACCACCTCGACATCGCGCAGTGGGGGCTTGACATGGACGACTCCGGCCCGTACAAGATCATCCGCTCCGACGAGCCGTACTCGACCGACCTCTACCACGGCGGCCGCCGCCAGTTCGGCATGAGGATGCTCTTCAAGTCAAAACAGGACGGCAAGGACGTCGAACTCTACCACGGCCCATTCGGCGTGTGGGGAACGGTGTTCTACGGCACCAAGGGCATCGTCGCCGTCAACCGCGGCAAGATCGCGGTCTGGGCTGGTTTTGACGCAACGGCGGTCCGTCCGACCGAGGACATCCGCAAGGCGCTTCAGGACGTGTCGTTCATGAAGGACAACATCGTCGCCGAGTCCGTCGGCAAGGACTACGGGACCGACGCGGCGGTCAAGAAGGACAACCGCCTCGACGCCGCGCTCGACCTCCTCGAGGAGAAGTATGCCGCTGAGATCGAAAAGGCCGGGCTCTACGTGAGCCCCAACCAGATACAGAACTTCTGCGAGTGCCTCGACTCCCGCAAGATGACGATCTCGCCCGCCGAGGTTGGCGGTCGCAGCTGCACGCTGTGCCTCCTTTGCAACATGTCGTATGTCTACGACACCGGCTTCGACTGGGATCCCAAGAGGATGCAGCTCGCGGAGGGCGAGACGAAGGGCATCTCGACGAAGCGCGAGGTCTACCGCAACGGATGGGAGATCGTCGTCTGATGAAACCTGTGCGGGCCATAATCCTCGGATACGGCATCCGCGGCCGCGCTTACTCGGCGTATGCGAAGACACATCCCGACGAGTTCGAGATCGCTGGGCTCGCCGATCCGGTGGCGGAATTCCCCGCCAACGCGAAGTGCCCGACGTGGAAGAGCTGGGAGGCGGCCCTCGACGCCGGCGTCGATGCAGACGCCGTCGTCATCTCGCTCCCCGACCGGCTTCACCACAAGTCGTGCCTCAAGGCGCTCGAGAAGGGCTATCACGTCCTTCTCGAGAAGCCGATCGGGTGCACTTGGCAGGAGTGCGTCGACATCGCGGAGGCCCAGAAGCGCACGAAGCGCCTCGTCCTCACGGGGTATGTCCTCAGATATGCGCCGTTCTACAAGAAGCTCCGCGAGGTAATCGCGTCGGGCGCAATCGGCGAGCTTACGAGCGTTCACCACCTCGCGGCCATTTCCTACGGCAAGGCGGCCCACGCCTACTGCCGCGGAAACTGGTCTGTAGAGGCGAAGGGCACGGGAATGCTCGTCAACAAGTGCACGCACGACTTTGACCTCATCGAGTGGTGGACGAAGGGCAAGCGCTGCAAGAAGATATCGAGCTTCGGCTCGCTCATGCACTGGCGGCCAGAGAACAAGCCGGCGGGCGCGGCGGAACGCTGCCAGGACTGCCCCGAGCAGGTTCGCGAGAATTGTCCGTTCGACGCGTACAAGATCTACTACGACCGCACCGACTTGAGGTACCACTTCGCGGACGAATCCGACGAGGCGATCCTGAACATGATCGAGAAGTCGCCGTATGGCCGCTGCGTCTATGCCTGCGGCAACGACTCCGTGGACCACCAGACGGTGCTCATGGAGTACGACGGCGGGCTTACGATCATTCTCGAGATGGAGAGCTACTCGCAGCAGCGC
This sequence comes from uncultured bacterium, assembly GCA_902801025.1. GTDB lineage: Bacteria > Verrucomicrobiota > Kiritimatiellia > RFP12 > UBA1067 > UBA1067. The sequence goes on from CADCGZ010000062.1 coordinate 22,184, forward strand.
ACGCGCATCACGCATTTCTATGGCACTCGCGGCGAGGTTATCGCGGACGAGCACAAGATCGAGATACTGCCATTTCTCGGCGACTCGACTACGATCATCCCGCAGCAGCATGGCCATCACGGTGGCGGCGATCGCGAGATCATGACCGAGTTCGTGAAGCTTGTGAGAACCGCGTCGCCTGAGCGCTATTCAGCGGTGCTCGACGCGGCGCTGGAGTCTCACAGGATCGCCTTCCTCGCGGAAGAGTCCCGCAAGACCGCCCGCACGATCTGCGACTGATTGTTTAGCCACAAAGGACAGGAGAAACAGGAGAAGGGATTGCGCTAACGCGTGACCACGAAAAACACGAAGCACACGGAAGCAATTCCGTGTGTTTATTTTGGTATAATATCCGCATGAGCAACGAGACGTTCGAGAGAAATCTGCCGCCGTATCTGGCGCACGACCTTGAAGCCTGGAAGAAGGGCGTCGAGGAGAAGTCTCATCTGCTCGACTGTCTCTGGGGTGAGCTCTACGGTTCCATCAACATCGCCGAAATCAACGACAACTTGATCACCCACGAACAGGCGCAGTATCTCCGCGACAAGTACCTCTGGGGAAAGGACGTATGATTGACCTCCAGCGCCAGTTCTACAAGACCTATCTCACGGCAAAATATAAGGTGATGTTCGAACCGATTTCCTCGCTGTAGATTCCCGCAAGACCGCCCGCACGATCTGCGATTGATTGTTTAGCCACAAAGGACAGGAGAAACAGGAGAAGGGGATTGCGCTAACGCGCAACCACGAAATACACGAAGCACACGGAAGCAATTCCGTGTGCTTTTGTTTGTTGACGTTTCGTCAGTTGTCTATAAGTTAAACTCTGTCTTTGCGAAGTTCCAGATCTTAAGGTCGTCGATGATAAAAGGTGTGTTGGGTTCCGTGTTGTAGGTGTCTGTGTTGTCGTTGGGAAGCCCCATGATAGAAGGGCCGCTTTTTAATTTCTCCTCGTCGATTCGTCCATTCCCAGTCTTAAAGGTGCCAGACAAGGCGACACCGTCTATGTAAATGGTAAGCGCGTCTTCAGTCCAGGAAAATGCGTAGTGATGCCATGCCGTTACATCGGGAATGACGTCGGCATATCTGTAGCCACCGCCAAACGGGCCGCCCTTGATGTATTCGAAGTTGAAGCATCGAATGCAGAAGCCGCCTCTGCCGCCACCGTTGTTTGAAGAGTATTCAACGGTAAACCATCCCGATGGCGACTTAATAAAGATCATTCTCGGGTCACAATCGCGATAAACCTCCCGTAGCGGCTCAATTTTTGCCCAAAACTCAATGCAGCCTTCTTTCCCGAATGTCTCTGGTGGAAGAGTAAATATGCCAGCACTGCTTCCAACTGGAACGCGCAAAGCATTGTTGATTTTTCCTTCGGTGAATTTTCGTGAGCAAACAGTTCCCTTTGGTCCGACGGCAGGAGTGTTAATCGCTGCTTCATTGTCGAATGTACAGTGGAACACGAGCCCCTCGTCATTGCCGTTTGCCGACACTTTATGGGTGGAGAATGCAATTGAGTGGAAGTTGCCGCGGGGAATCGTGAGCTCACCAAGAATGGAGTTGATCTTGAAGCTTTTGTTGGCAATGGTCATTGCGAACTTGTCGCCGTTGGCAAGCACAACTTTAGCATCGCCGTTTGTGCCGGTGAAGGCAACAGACTTTACGATCGCAGGATTGAGGTCAAGTTTCTCGGTGAAGATTGTCGAACCGGTGACATACTCAGTGGCGAATCCCCCCTTGACGGTGGAGCAGTCCTTGAGTGTGGCGTTAGCGGCTATAATTGTTGCAGCATCTTGCGCGAATGTGGAAAGAGCCACCGTTGCGAGAATTGATGCAAAGATATGTGGGCGATTCATGGTTTGATTCTTGTTGGATTACAGGTCGAAGTTTGTCTTTGCGAAGTTCCAGATCTTTAGCTCGTCCATAAGAAACGCCGACTTGTTGTTGAATGATCTGCCTAGTGTGCGATGAAGTGGTATGGCCAGAGTTATGTCGTCGGTTGCTAGCAGCTCTGTAGTGAGTTGACCAGTTGTGTGCGCTACCCTTTTCCCGTCAATATAAAACGACAGGCTCGTCTGGGTCCATGTAAACGCATAGTGATGCCAGCCGTTGTAGTCTTCTCCTTTAAAGACATCTGAATACGGCATCATATGTGTGTATCCTAAATTGGAGTAAGCTCGCATTCCAAAAAAGAAACCGCAAAGCCCTGAGTTGCCCACTCCGTCGTTAGAGGCAAAGCCAAACGCACCTCCAGGATTTCCATCGGCGGTATAAATAGCGAAATAATTTGGGTCGCCTCCAGTGGAGAACTCTGTCTTTCCGCTTGCCATGTTGGCCCAGAACTCGATGCAGCCATCGGATGCGAGTGTTCCCTTCGGCAAGACGACAACGGCACCGGAAATGCCGGGATTGACGAAAAGGGCGCCTCCGTTTTTGCCCTCGTGTGTCTTAATCTGCCCAAGCTCAAGTTTCATGGACGGCACGACGGATGGCGTTGCCACGGCTGCCTCGTCGTCAAAGGTGCAGTGGAATATCAGCCCCTCGTTGCAGCCGCCTGCAGAAATCTTGCGCGCTGAAAGCCCTATGGAACGGAAATTCGTGCGCGGTACATTGAGGTCTCCAAGAAGAGACTTGATGGCAAAGCTCTCGTTGGCAACAGTCATCGCGAACTTGTCGCCGTTAACAAGTTCGACTTTGGACTCGCCGTTTGTGCCAGCGAAAGTGAGGGATTTCACGATTGCAGGGTCAAGCTTAAGTGTTTCCGTAAAAGCGGTCGTGCCTGAGATTCGCTCAGTGCAGAACTCGCCTTTTACCGACGAGCCATCTTTAAGGACGGCGTTGGCAGATATAGTGTAGCCCTTTTCTGGTTGGGCGGTCACATACCCAGCCAACAATGTCGCTACGGCAATCAAGTAAGATTTTTTCATGTTGCTTCTCCTTTTGGTGGTATTATACCATAAGAACAGCGACCTGTGAGCGCGCCATGTGAGATATTGCCGCTTGCAAAAGTAAACGTGGGTTTGCAGAGGTAAATGTGGGTTTGAGGCCTTGAGATACAGTTACTATTTCAAAAGAGGCCGCACTGCGCGTGCT
>CADCGZ010000063.1 GCA_902801025.1 uncultured bacterium
TCATGGGTCGTCGGACAGATCGACGGAGATATTGGCGGACTGCACAACCGACTTACGCGTCACATCTATCTCCGGCCGTTCAACCTTGGCGAGTGCAGGCGATTTGCCGAGGCGAAGGGACTGGTCATGACAAGGACGCAGCTGCTGGAGTGTTACATGATATTTGGCGGAGTTGCGTACTATTGGGATTTGCTGCGAAAGGATCAAGGTCTTGCGCAGAACATCGACAGACTCCTTTTTGCGCGCGGTGGGGCGCTTGCGGACGAGTACAGCCATCTTTACAGGGCGCTTTTCAGGAAGCCGGAGCCTTACATGGCCGTGGTTCGGGCGCTTGGCACGAAGAAGTGCGGCATGAACAGGGACGAGATAATTGCCGAGACTGGACTTGTCGGCAACGGCAAGCTGACAGAGGTGTTGAGGACGCTTGAACAGTGCGATTTCATCAGGGCCTATTCGCTGCCGAACAAAGCCAAGAACGACAGGATATACCAGCTCATCGACAACTTCACGCTCTTTTACTTCAAGTTCATGGATGGCGTGGTCAACCCCATGCCGAACTTCTGGTCTGCGGCCGAGCAGACGCAGGCCGTGCGTATTTGGTGCGGACATGCGTTTGAACGCGTCGCATTGCAACACATAGACCAGATCAAGGCCAAGTTGGGCATCTCGGGCGTAATCACCAGGGTTTTCGGCTGGAGATACCGCGCTGCGGACGATGGCGACTCGGGGACGCAGATAGACTTGGTGATAGATCGGGACGACCGCGTGACGAATCTTTGCGAGGTAAAGTACCGCAAGGGAGAGTTCGCCATTGACGAGAAGTATGATCTGCAGCTTCAGACCCGGCGCGAGACGTTTATAGCGGAGACTGGCACTGCCAATGCCGTTCACCTTACCATGATAACCGTGAATGGCGTTCGCCGTAATTTGTATTGGAACGACATACAGTCCGAAGTTACGCTGGATGATCTCTTCGCATTGTAGCCGCGTTGCAGTAGCCGAGCCTCGCGGCGATCTCGGCGAGCGTCCCCGCGCACCGCCGCAAAAAGGCAGTTTTCGCTCGTTGAAGAACATGAAAACCGCCCAAACCTGCAAAGCAGGTTTTTTCAACAAGTTGCGAGAAGTGCCGCAACGGTTCTGAAATCTATGGTAAAATCGGGCGCGTGATTGGACTTAGAAGGAGAAAACATGAAAAGCATAGTTGATGGAATGGTCGTGAAGGGTAAAGCCGTAAGGAATGCCCTCGTCGCTGTTTTTGCGCTCGTCGTGGGCGCGGCGATGCCGTCGTTCGCGGCGGAGGTCCCGTTCTGCGCGCTGCGTTTCGGCTACCGCTTCACGCAGCCCGACAAATGGCCGGAGATGCGCGCAGCGTTGGAGAAGAATCGCCAGGCGTTCGATGAAGTGTGGTTCTCGACAGGCGTGAGCTTTCCGTCGCTCGCCTGGCACGAGGAACATGCGCGGCAATGCGCGAAGGCGGCGGACGACTTGAGGAAGCTGGGAATCATCCCCTCCATCGAATTACAGACGATTATCGGGCATACGGACGACATTGTCGGTTCCGGCGACTGCTCGGGCCAGGACTGGGGTACGATGGTTTCGGCCGACGGCCTGGCGGCAAAGCACGTCTCCTGTCCGCGCGATCCGAAGCTCATCGCCTACTTTGTCCGCGTGTCCGAACTGCACGCGGCCTGGAAGCCGGGCTCCGTGTGGGTGGACGACGACATGTCCTACCGCAACCGCGCGCCCGTCCGGAAACCCGGCAACCGGCTGGCCGGATGTTTCTGCGACACCTGCATCGCCGGCTTCTCCCGCGCCGAGGGGAAGACGTGGGAGCGCGCGGCGCTCGCCCAGGCGATTCGTTCGGATGCGGCCATGCGCAAGCGCTGGGACGACTATTCGTGCGCGGGCATGGGTGAACTGACGCGCGCGATCGCCGCCGCCGTGCACCGGATCTCGCCGCAGACCGTCATGGGCTACCAGTACGGCAGCCAGTTGCAGCCCGCCATCCCGCGCGGCCTCTACGATGGCAGCGGGCATCCCGTCCGGCTGCGCCCGGGCGCAGCCGCGTATTGGGACACCGACCCCTACGATCAGCTGGACAAGGCCTATCTCCTTCAAACGAAGCTGCACGGCGTTCATGGCGAAAAGTGGATCGAAGCGTGTTGTCCCGAGATCGAGTCGTGTCCGCGCACGTTCGCCTGCCGCACGGCGCAGGGAATCATCCTTGAAGCGTTCGAGAATCTGGCGCTGGGGATGGACTTCCTCAGCATGTTCGTGGCGGATGCGCGCACGGACGAGACGGCGGACTTCTACGCGGATGGCCTCTTTCCGCGTCTGGCGGAGGCGCATGCCTTTCTCCAGGGCTATCATGCGGCGAATGGCGGGACGCGTCCGTGCGGTTTTTCCGTGCCGAACGGGCGTCCTGCAAAACTGGTCGCCTGCCGGGGCGTGCCGATTGTCAGCGCGACGGGGCGTTCACTGGGACCTTTGCCGGATATCGCCTCGATCCGCGTGCGCATGGCGGGCTCTGGCGAGGTCAATGTGCATTCGCCCCTCTATCAGACACGCGTCATGCAGATCGTTTCTTCGACGGGATTGACGAATTTCTACGCGCGGTGCGACCGCGCCGCCGGCGGGAAGACGCCGATCATGTTCGAATCGGCTGTGCGGGCGTTTGCGATGCCGCGCGTACGCGACGACGGGTCGCTCGCGACGGTTGCGATCGTGAACGCCTCGATCGACCGACAGGAGCCGGTGACGGTCTGCCTGAGAGGCGTCCCGGCAGACGCGAAGGCGGCGGTCTGGCATCAGCCGGAGGCCGATGACGTCGAAATCGCCCTTGTGCGTGATGGCGCGGACGCTCGCGTACGCCTGCCGCGAATCGGCGCATGGGAGTGCGGCTATCTTTCGTTCAAGTGAAACAGGAAAGGAATCTTCAGGGGACAGTCCCCCAGGAATCGGGGGACAGCAGGAATCCCCTAAGAATGCTGCAGAAGGCAATAGATCCCTTGCTCATTAGCCGCAAAGAACGCAAAGGGCACGAAGAACATGCAGAATGGCGGCTATTGGCATCCGTGAGGTGCATATGATATAATCGCGGTGAAAACAAAGAATTGGATTGCTACTGTTGTACATGAGAATCAAGTCATGAGAATCAAGTCGCTTTCACTTGCCGCAGCGTTTCTTGCGCTGTCGGCGTTTACGCCGCGCGATGTCGCTGCTTCAGGCGCGGAAATAGCGCCTCTTCGCATCGCCGTCTTTGTCGGAGGCGGGGCGCGCAACATCGGCGCGTTCCGCTGGCTTGAGATTGCGACTCTCGCGGAGAATGCCGAGACTACGCCGGTCGACGGCGCGTCAATCCGCGCCGGCGCGTTAGACGCGGCTGATGTCCTCGTGATGCCGGGCGGCAGCGCGGCCATGGAGGCGAAGGAACTCGGCGCGGACGGGCGCGAACGTGTCAAGTCGTTCGTGCGCGGCGGTGGTGGGTACATCGGCACATGCGCGGGCTTCTACCTCGTCACGGAGCCATCCCCGGGGCGCAAGGCCAACTACCTCGGGCTGATTCCGTTCCACGACACAATCGACGGCATGAACGGCGAGGCGGAGCTCATGTTCAAGTTCAACGACCGGGCCGAGGCGCTGGCCGGAATCCCGAAGGGCGGATACAGAATCCGCTACGCGCACGGTCCGGTTCCCGTTCGCTCCGACAAGGAGGTGGAGGGGACGCGCGCAGAGGTCGTGGCGACCTTTGACTGCGACTACAACCCGCGGCGCGATCCGAGGCCGCCCAAGGCCGGGCACCCCGCCGCAGTCGCGGCGGAATGCGGTGCGGGACGCGTTTTCGTCTTCACCTGCCACCCGGAGAGCGACTACGACGACCGCACGGTCATCGAGGGCGCGTTCCGCTACGTGACGCGCGGCCGGGAGGTTCGGTGGCGCTATCCGCAGCGGAAGGCTGGGCAGCTCGCGGTCGGTTTCGTGAGCGACGACGTGTTCGGTCCCGAGACGGGGCGTCTGGTGCAGCGGCTGGTCACGCAGGGCGAATTCGACATAATCCCTGCGAACGCCAAGTTTGTCGAAGAGGGTGCGCTACGCCACTTCGACGCGGTGCTTGTGCCGCCGTGCGCCGGCGATGCAGAGTCCCGAAAGGCGCTCGACGGGGCGAACATCGAGCAGGCCAGGAGGTTCGTCGCGCGCGGCGGACGCGTGGTCGCGTGGGGCAATGCGGCGGAGCGGCTCGAGAATAGCGGACTGGAGGGCGTGTCAAGAGTTGCGGACGGGGAGTCGGCCATTGCGGAACTGCGGAAGTTCGCGGCGGAGCCGGTTTGCCACGGCGTGTCGGGAATCGTCCCCCCGGCGAAGGTCGAACGTCCCGTCAGGGCCGCCGTGTTCGCCGGCGACGGATGTCCGCTGGGGAATATTCCGCAGCTTCTGGAGTTCTCGCCAGAATACACGGTCGGTGTCGTCAGCGCGAAGGATATTGCCGCAGGTGCGCTTAAAGACTTCGATCTCCTGTGCGTGCCGGGCGGCAATCCGTCGATTGCCTGCGACACGCTTGGCGAGGCGGGGCGCGGCAATATTGTCGAATTCGTCCGCAGCGGCGGGAAGTACTACGGCGTGTGCGGCGGCGCGCTTCTCGTCTCTCGGACGGAGTTCAGGCCTGGCGCCGACGGAATTAGTTCAGGCGATACGCCGTTTCTGGGGCTTGTTCCGTTCAAGGGGGACCTGCCGCACCATAGCCGCGGGGAGGCGCCGGTGAAGATACGTCTGACGGACGAGGGGAAATCGGTTTTCCGCGAGTCGAAGGATGTGCGCACCACTTGGTATGCCGGCGGCCCGGCCTTCATTCCGGCTGGCGAGGTGGAGGATTCCGACGTCAGGGTCTTTGCGGAATACGAAAGCCGCGTTCTGAGCACTTCAAGTCCGGAGGCAACCCCCGACATGACCGGCAAGGCGGCGGTCTTAGGCGGACGCGTCGGAAAGGGCAGGGTCTATGCGCAGTGTCCGCATCCCGAATTCCACGAGAACACCTTTGACATGGTCCGCGACGGGTTCAAGTGGCTCGCGGGGGTGCGCCCTACGGGGACGCTGCCGCCGCGCGTGCGCGGCGCAAAGTCAATCGTTGTCAAGATCGGCCTCGGGGATGGCATGAACGCGGCGGTCAACTACGTCCTCAAATCCCTGCTTCACGACGCGCGGTTCGACTGCCGCATCGTCAGCGACATGGGCCACAACGAGCTGTCGCATTACGACGCCGTGGTGATGTGCCTGTTCGGCAAGGACAGCTGGACTCCCGAGCTGAAGGCGTTCGCCGCGAACGGCGGAAAGGTGGTGTTCGTCGCCGACACTGCGGAGAAGCGGCGGGTCGCCGCGGAATTCGACGGCGCGATCGTCGTCGAGTCCTGCGACAAGGTAATAGACGTGCTGTAGGCTGCGGCCCCCCGGGGATTACTGTGGGCGCTGGCGCTTGCGCCATTCCTTGGGGGCGATGCCCTCCGAGTCCCTGAAGATGTTGGTGAAATACGCCGCGTTGCAGTAGCCGAGCCGCGCGGCGATCTCGGCGAGCGCGAGGTCGGTGGTCGTCATCAGGCGCTTCGCCTCGTCCAGTCGCAGGCGCATCAGCATCTTGGATGGAGACAGACCGACGTCGTCCGCGAAGGAACGGTCCAGAGTGGCGCGGGAGACGCCAAGCCGTTCCGCAAGCTGCGCGGTTGACGGAGGGTTTGCCATGTCGTCCATGAAGATGTCACGCACCCTGCGGACGGTGTCCGACGAGATGGCCAGCGTGTCTGTCGATGCCCGCTCGGCGACGCCGCTCGGCTTGACGAGGATCGGCGCGGGCGGCGGCTCACCCCCGTTCATCAGCCGGTCCAGAAGGGCTGCGCCCGTGTAGCCGATGCGGTGGATGTCGTGCTTCACGGAGGAAATCGGCACGGCCTGGTTCTCGCAAATCACCATGTCGTCGCCGACGCCCAGCACGGCCACGTCGCCCGGCACCGACAGCCCTGCGTCAAGCGCGACCGACTCGACGCGCGAGGCGTCGGCGTCGTCGAAGCAGAACACGGCCAAGGGGCGCGGGGCCTTACACAGTTTCGCCTTCAGCCAGCGAGAGAGTGCGTTCCAGTTGTCGGCGCCGGATTTGCGCGAGGCGAGCGCCCACGCCCACTTTTCGCAGTGGCCTTCCATCGTCGCGGAGAACGCGGCATGGCGCAGTTCGTGCTGGTGTCCCCATCCCGTCGAGAACCACGCCGCGTTTTTGTAACGTTTCGACCTGAAATGCTCGGCGGCCATGCGCCCGATCGCCGCGTTGTCGCCCGCGACGCGGGGCATCCTGACGTCGGGGCGAGACAGGCTGAGGTCAACGATGCGGACACCCTGACGACGGAGCCTGCGCACGTATGAGAGCATCCCCGCGTCGTCGCGCAGGGTGACGAGCGCGCCGTCGCCGCTCCAGCCGTCCAGCGAGTGCGTCAGGTGGTCGGCGATCGTGAGGTGCCACGATATGCTCCTGGCGAAAAGCGCAATGCCCTCTAAACGCCTGGGGTTGGACGGCGTAAGGAGCAGCAGCACGTTACGCATTTTCTTCATGGGCACGCATTATAACAGGCCTCACGAAAAAACGCAAGTGCAGATGAAAGATTACAAATATCTTCGTTTCCGAGAAAATAGAACCGAAACAGATTCTTATTGCACGATAGTGTCATAATATGATATTATGTGTGCATGAATTTGTTGACCGAAAAGGCTTTTGAGTTCTCGAAAACGGGAATCTTCTCGTATTCCGATGTACTTGTCTGGCTGGGCGAGCACCGAAATTCCGTTCGCGGGATCGTCAAACGCGCCATTGGAGCGGGGGAGATTCTCCATATTAGACGAGGACTTTACTGCCTTTCTGCAAAATATAATCGGTACGGCATCAGTCGAAATGTGATTGCCAATCTCGTGTATGGACCGAGCTACATCAGCATGGAGACGGCGTTGTCCATTCACGGTTGGATTCCCGAGGCCGTTCATTCGGTCATGTCTGTATCGTCAGGCCGGACGAAGGCATTTGAGACGCCAGTTGGATATTTTGACTATGTGCATATCGCCCAGACGCCTCTTTTTGCCGCCGTCGAGCGTAAAGTGATGGATTCGGCGGCCTTTCTTGTCGCAAAGCCATTGAAGGCCATTGTCGATTACGTCGTTTCGCGAGGTAAGGACTGGACTGACTCGGAGCCGCTGGAGGACAGCCTCCGCATCGAAGCTGAAAGCTTATGCGGGCTCACGCCAGCCGATTTCGACGAGCTGGAAGGAGTGTACAAATCAAACAGGGCCAGACGGTTTTTGTCTGGCCTTAGAAAGGAACTTGGGAAATGAATGACATTGCCTTGCTGCAGAACAGACTTGACACTTATCGGTGTACAAGTGCCGAAGAGGAGTTTAACGCGATTCGGGAAATGCTTCAGGAGATGATTCTTGCCGCGCTGTCGCGTACGGATTTCTTTGTCAAAGCGGCATTCCATGGCGGTACGCAGCTTCGCATCTTTGAAGGCGTCAGGCGTTTCTCCGAGGATTTGGACTTTGCGCTGGTTTCAAAGGATGCGGGATTCGACCTTCTCCCGTACATGGAGAAGGTTGCCGAGGAAATGTCCGCCTTGGGCGTGGAACTGGAGGTGAAGGACAAGACGAAGGCGGCGGCAACCGTAAAGAAGGGATTCCTGAAGAACGATTCGCTGGTGAGAATCCTTGAATTACATTTCGTCGGCAAAAAGGGGAGCATTGGTTCGCCCGGCAAGATATTGATCAAGATGGAGGTGGATACGAATCCGCCGGCTGGTGCGACATACCATGCCGCACAGCTGTTCTTCCCGTTCCCTGCGTCCGTGCGCAGTTTCGACCGCGAGAGCTCTTTTGCCGGGAAGGTACATGCGCTTCTCTGCCGTCAGTACTTGAAGGGGCGCGACTGGTTTGATTTTGTCTGGTATGTCGGTGAAAGGGTGAAGGTCAATCACGCGCTTCTCTCTTCTGCGCTTGACCAGTTGGGGCCTTGGGCAGGGCAGGGCGTGACAACCGACAATCAGTGGGTACGCGAACAGCTTAGGCAGGTCATCGGCAGAATTGATTGGGCGGAGGCGCGAAGGGACGTCCTTCCTTTTGTCTATGCGACCGACCGGCCATCTGTTGATCTGTGGAGTGAAGCGTACTTCGCCAATCTCCTTGATCGGTTTTGAGGCGACAGGGGGGCCGCGAGTCTTAATATTGAGGACAAGTGCGCCGTTCTTTTCCTTCGGCAGGGAGCGTGACGGGGATGATGTCCGGCGTCGTGAACGCTCCGTCGCCGTTCGCGGGAAGCGCGAGCGTCGCGTTTTCGGGTTCGGTGCCTGAAAAAACGCAAGTTCGAATGAAAATTTACAATAATTTCCGCCACATTCAAAGGGCGGTTTCGGATATAATATTTGTGATCATTTTGTGGGGAGTGTCCCCGCAGAGTCCAACCAGGAGGTGCAAAATGAGCAGAATCGATAGGACCCACAGAGTGAGGCGCACGTTTGTCGCAGCCGTGCTGGCCATCGCAGTCGTCGTGACGGGCGCGACCATGTCGGCCGAGGCGCGTTCGATCACGGGCGTGGAGCTCGTCTCGTCGGCGGGTGAAATGTCTCTCAATGTGACGTTCGAGGCGGGCGAGCCCGGCGACAGCCATGCGCTCTACATCGCCTACGACACGGAGGACAAGGGAGCCGACATTTCGAGCTGGACTGCGCTCCAGCGAGGCTGCAACGTGGCGGCCGACGCGACTTCCGCGACAATCCCCGTCTCTCCTCTTTTGACGGACGCGGGTTACACGGTCTGCCGCGTGTTCCTCACAACCTCGGCGGCGCCCTACGACACGCAGCTTGAATATCTGCGCCAGAGCGGCACGCAGTACATCGACACCGGCATCTGTCCGGACTACACGACCATTGCTGTGATGGATGTGTCGTTAGATTCCAATAGTACCGCCCAGCAGCGTTTTTTCGCCGTAAGCGGAGAGGACGCCACCGATCTTTTTGCTTTCGACGTCTATATCAATGGTAACACAAAAAGTAAAAACGGTCCCATACGTGGCATCTCTTCCGCGTGCAAGGACGGCGTAGGTGACTTTAAGGCAGCATGCGCATTCAATTCGGATCGACTTTTGATTTCTCTTAGTGCGGAAGAGAAACATCACATAATCATCACGAATCTCGAAACGAGCGTAGAACTCGCTAATAAAACCTATAACACAACCTGCACCGCCACTTCTGCCACTACATTGTACATCTTTGCCCAGCATCACGTAAGCGGCACGACCTTTACGGCCAAGCAGATTGCGAAGGGCGCGAGGCTCTACAGCTTCAGCATGACGACCAACTCGTTGCTTGTCTGCGACTACAAGCCGTGCAAGCTCGGCGACCGCGTCGGTGTGTACGACAGCGTGACGGACACCATCATTTATTCCGCGAGCGGAACCGACTTCGACGCCGCGAACAGCGGAAGCCCCGTCGCCTGCTCGCTCCTCGCCGGCGAGGCGCAGCTCGCCGCCGCGCCTTCCGCCACCATGCTCCTCTCCGACTACACCTGGCGCGGAACCGCCGCGAACTGGGGCGACGCGGACGCCTGGACGAAAGATGGCGATCCCGCGACATGGGTTGACGGCAACAACGCCATATTCGCGACCGCGAACGCCACTGCGACTCTCGCCGCCGACGTGACGGCCAATTTACTCACGTTTAGCGCCGATGCGACCGTTGCAGGCCCGGCGACGATCACCGTCCCGACCGTCTCGGTTGCAGAAGATGCCTCCGCCGTCATCTCCGCGCCTATCGCGAGCGCATTCGAAAAGACTGGCGCGGGCACGCTCACGCTCACGCAGAACCGCACGGCCGCGACGACCGTGACGGAAGGGACTCTCAAGATGGACAACGCGACGGTCGCCGACCTCACGCTCGGCACGGACGGCGGCGCGCCTGTCACGTTCGACTACGGCGGACAGGAACTTGTAAAGAATACGCGGGACTATCTCGTCACTGGATCCACTGTCACGCTCACGAACGGCACCTTCTCGACCGCCAGCGGCGACGACCTGAACATTCGCGACGACACCTTCACGATGCCGTCCGTTCTAACGATTGCCAAGGATGCCGTGGTCAGGCAAGGCGCCATCGGGAAGTCCGTCTATATCGTCAATGTCAACGGCACGGCGACTATCAATGTCATTGGCGGCACGCTGGGGAATACCAATGGTTGCTCTTCGGCCTACCTTCAGCACAAGTCCCCCAACGGCGGGTTGAACCTCAATGTCACGGAAGGCGGCCTTGTGTATTTCCCGTGTCAGGTCTATGCACTTTGCCGCGGCGACATCGCTGACACGTCCCCGTCGCTTTACATGACGTTCGCAAATTCCGTGTTCAGTGTTGGAACCGCATTTCAGTTTGGAAGCAGCTACAGCAAGGACAGCTATGTTCAGACAACTCCGACGGGCGTTTTCGCGGCGACGAACGCCGTCGTGTCAGTCGGCGACGGGTTCATCGTCGGCCGCAACAAGCGCGACGCGAAGACGGGAGGCAGCTACACGGTTGATTTCGAGAATGGCGTAGTCACGGCGAAGACGTTCGCCGTCTACTACGACCGTCCGCTCAACAACGCGCGGTTCAACGGCACCCGGTTTGTGTTCGGTGCGGCGAGCGGCTCCATCGTCGCGAGCGACGGCGAGAGCAACTGGATCACCGTCGGCGCGGGCGGCCTGACTCTCGACACGCAGGCATATTCCGCGACGCTCAACGCCAACCTCGGCGGCTCCGGCGCGGTCACAAAGGTCGGCACGGGCACGCTCACGGTTTCGCGCGACCAGGCCACGACTGGCGGAATCTGCGTGAACGAGGGTACGCTGGCGGTCGCCAGCGCGACGTTTGCGGGGCCGGTCGCGTTCGCGGCGGACACCACGCTCAACATCGTCAACTACGGCGGGCGCACGCCGCTGAGCGCCAGCGCGTTGACGCTTCCTGCCGAAGGCACGGTCGCGCTTACGCTGAATGGCGGCGCGTTCGGCAAGGGCATCTATGCGATCTGCTCTGCGCAGGGCGTGACGGCGGCGGATGGCGGCAAGTTTGCGCCGCTGACGGGCGACCTTGGATACAGCTGGAGCGTGGCGGACGGCACGCTTCTTCTCACTGTCGGCGATATTTCGGGCGACTACTGGACCGGGCGCGGCGGAGACGGGAAGATGTCCACCGCCGCGAACTGGCTGAACGGAGTCCCGGCTGCAGGCTCGGATATCGACCTCTCCTTTATTTCGTCCGCCACCACGATCAATGCCGACACGGACAGGGATTTTGGCACCGTTACGATGGGCGAGGGCGTGATCACCTTCACGAACGCGCTCACGGTGACATCCTTCACCGATCCCTTGAAGGTGACGGTCGGCGAGGGCTCCACCGTCACGATAGACAATGACGTCACGCTCGACGCTGAGCCGCAAAGGCTTTGCTACACCATAAAGACGGGCGGAACGCTCCACATCACCGGTTCGGTCGCAATCAATTCTTCAAGCATTATCTATGCTTTGTACAGCGCTACCTCCGGCGGCACGATCATTGTCGATGACGGCATTGCCGTAAGCGGGAACGGCACTGTGTGGTGGAACTCGAGGGTGCTGGCCCTCGGCGAGAACGGCATATCCTTCACGGATAACGCGCCATTCCTTTTCACAGTGGATGATAACGAGGTGTACGCCCTTGGCGAGCGGACGGTTCTCGGCACGGAAGGGAGGGGCAGATTCCGGTCCAATCATGACGACGTGTATCTCTGCACGACGCAGTATAAGTCAGACCGCCCCTCGACAATAACGTTTGACGGGAACTTCAATGGTGTTAATAAGAGTGATAGTGGTAGCGCTAATCAAGCGTGTTGGGGCCACTGGCGGGCGACGGGCTGCGGGCGGGTTGTATGCACCACGGCGGCGCAGTCGAACCGTGGGTTGAGGGCCTACGACGAAGCGACGCTTGCGTTCATCCCCAGCACCAAAACTATTGGCAGTAGCGACCAGACGTTCAATGTCTACAACGAGGACAGCGGGACGCCAGGCGGAACGCTTGAAGTCGCCTCGTCCGGCACGGTTACCCTGACCGGCAACCTTTCGCTTGCGGACGGTACGGCGCTTGCGTTCAACTTCACCGACCGGAACACGCCTCCGCAGCTCGCGCTTTCGAGCGGCAAGACGATGACGGCGAGCGGCGCGGTGACAGTGAAGATCCCCGCAGATTGCGTCCGCCCGAAAGGCGGCGAGTATATACTCACCACTTGCAGGGGCTTTGATGCCGAAGGCGTGACGGTTTCCCTCGACGCCGGTGCGCCGAAGTGGGTGAATGGCCTTTCCGTCAACGACGACGGCAACATCGTCCTCGACGTAAAGCCGTGGGGCACGATGATCATCGTCAAGTGAGTTGAAGGCGATGAAAACGTATTTCGCAATTGCCGCCGTCGCGGGAATGGCGGCAGTATTATCCGCTGCCGGCGGCGACACGCCCGGCGCGGCGGTTCCGCCGCAGGGAACGGAACTGTTCAAGTGCCAGGTGCATCGCGGGGGCGGACGCGACACGCGGCCCGACAACGCCCTGGAGACCTTCCTCTGGTGCTGGGGACACGGCGTTGCGCCAGAGGCCGACGCTCGGCTCACCAAGGACGGCGTCGCCATCGCCCTCCACGACGAAACGCTCAAGCGCGTTGGGCGCGGCATTTCCAAGAGCCTTGCGACGGCGAAGATAAAGGACCTCAATTGGGCGCAGATTCGTGACGTGGATACAGGCTCGTATCTCGATCCGTCGTATTCGTCCGTGCGCATCACGACGATCGACTCGGTGCTCGCCGCGATGGCGGGACGTCCCGACAGGCTTCTCTACCTCGTGGCAGAATGTCGTGCCGGGCGGATTCGGCATGGTGTGGCTCGGGACGTGGCCGAAGGACAACTTGCCGAAGTCCGTCGCGCGCGCCGACAAGTTCCTTGAAGACACGCTCGACCGCATGGAGGCGACGGGATGGAAGGGAATCAGCCAGGTGCAGATCCACATCCGCACGGACTTGTCGCTGCCCGACCCGTTCTGTCCGTCGTCCGACTGCATCCGCAAGGCCATCGGGCGGCTTCACGCGAGCGGCATAACCGCGCAGGCGTTTACATGGACCGAGGGCGCGAACAAGGAGGTCCTGCGCAGGATATGGAAGCTCGGCTTCGACAACTTCGCCACGGACGATCCGCTTGTACTCTTTGAACTTCTGCCGGAGCTCGGGAGCCGTGGCACGTCGAACAGGGGAGGTAAGTCGAGATGATGGCAGATGCTCTTGCGAACGCTGCGGACACGAAGGCGTGTGTGGTCGGCCCGGGCGCGGCGGATGGCGCGGCGGAGATGTTCCGCAGGCTGTTTCCGTCTGATGTGAAGGCGATCCTTGTCGAAGACCCGCGCACGAAGTCCGTTGCGGGCGACAACGTGGCATCCCGCCTCAAGGAAGCCGGAGTCGAGGTCTCGGAATACGTGGTGAATCCCGACGGGTCGGACTTCCACGCCACATACGCGAAGGTCGAGGAGGTGCGCGAGGCGATAAGAGGGGAACGGGGAATGGGGAACGGGGAACGGGGGATTGTCCCAGTGGCGGTCGGGTCTGGGACGTTGAACGATCTTGTCAAGCGCGCGAGCGAAGAACTGGGGCTGCGGTACATGGTCGTCGGCACGGCGGCGTCGATGGACGGCTACACGGCCTACGGCGCGGCCATCACGAAGGACGGCATGAAGCAGACGCTTTCCTGCAGGGCGCCGCTCGGCTGCATCGTCGACAGTTTGGTCGCCGCGTCCGCCCCGCGCGAGATGACGGCGAGCGGCTACGCCGACCTCATCGCGAAGATCCCGGCCGGGGCGGACTGGATGCTCGCCGACGCGATCGGGTCGGAGGCGATCCATCCGCTCGCGTGGCGTCTCGTGCAGGAGCCGCTTAGGGAGGCGATTTCCAATCCGTCGGGGTGCGCATCGGGCGACGAGCGCGAGGTTAGGAAGCTGTGCGAAGGGCTCGTCATGAGCGGCTTCGCGATGCAGGCGATGGGCTCGTCGCGTCCAGCGAGCGGCACGGAACACCAGGTTTCGCACTATTGGGACATGGAAGACCTCTCGTTTGGCGGCAGGCCCGTCTCGCACGGCTTCAAGGTCGGCATCGGGACGCTCTTCTCGACGAAGGCCCTGGAGTTCATTCTCCGGCGAGACCTTTCCAAACTCGACGTGGAGAAGGCGGTCGCGATGTGGCCGTCTACGTTCGACGCGCTGAAGGCGACGTTCCCAGCCATATACGGCGGCCGGCCCGCGCATATACGCCGCGCCGAAGGCGAGATGTCGAAGAAATATTCGACGCCAGAAAGACTGCGCGAGGAACTCTCGACGTTCAAGCGCGTCTGGCCGGAACTCTCGGTGCGCCTCAAGGCGCAGCTCATGCCCTTCGGCGAAGTCCGGGAGAAGCTCCGTCTCGCCGGCGCGCCGGTCGAGCCGGAACAGATCGGCGTCTCGCGTGCGCGCTTCCGCGAGACGTGCCGGGGCGTTCCCTACATGCGCAACCGCTATTTCGGGCTCGACCTCGTGGAACGGCTCGGGCTGATGGACGGACTCATGGAAGAGCTTTTCGGCCCCGGAGGGATTTGGGAAGTCAAGGATGAAGACTGATGTAGTAGTAATTGGCGCGGGCGTGGTCGGATGCGCGACGGCGCGGGAACTTGCGCGCTGGAATTTGAATGTCGCCGTCCTTGAGGCGGGTAGCGACGTCGCCGAGGGCGCGTCCAAGGCGAACAGCGCGATAGTCCACGCGGGCTTCGACGCGAAGCCGGGAACGAACAAGGCGAAGTTCAACGTCCTTGGCAACAGGATGTTCGAAGACGTCTGCCGTGAGCTTAAGGTCCCGTTCAGGCGCAACGGCTCGCTCGTCCTCGCTTTTGGCGCGGAAGACGAGAAGACGCTTGTGGAACTCAAGGAGCGTGGCGAGAGGAACGGCGTCCCGACGGAGATAATCTCGCAGGGCGAGCTGCGTCGGCGGGAGCCGAACGTCTCGCCCGAGGCCACGGCCGCGCTCTGGGCGCCGACGGGCGGCATCTGCTGCCCCTACGAGCTCACGTTCCGCTATGCGGAGAACGCCGCTGCTAATGGCGCGGAATTTTTCTTCGACGCGAAGGTGACGGGGATTAGCCGTGTAGAACATGTAGATCGTGTAGAATGGATAGTTTCCTGCGCGGATGGACGCGAGTTCGTTGCGCGCTCTGTCGTGAACTGCGCGGGCGTCCACTCCGACGAGATAAGCAATCTCGTGTGTCCGACGAAATACTCCATCACGGCGCGGCGCGGGGAGTACCTGATGCTCGACCGCGACGAGGACGGCACGTTCTCCGCTACGATGTTTCAGTGCCCCGGCAAAATGGGCAAGGGTATTCTCGTTTCTCCGACCGTCGACGGCACTGTGATCGTCGGCCCGACCGCAGAGGACGTTCCAGACAAGGAGGACAAGGCGACGACCTACGAGGGGCTTGAGAAGGTCAAGGCGGGTGCGCGTCGCACATACCCGAACCTTCCTCTCGGCAAGGTGATCGCGGAGTTTTCCGGGATGCGCGCGCACGAGACGACTGTCGGCGATTTCATACTCGGCGAGGCACTTGGTGCGCCGGGATTCTTCAACGCAGTCGGCGTGGAGTCGCCCGGGCTCACCTCCGCGCCCGCGATTGGCGTGTATCTCGCCGGACAGGTCGCGGAGCGGCTTGGTGCGTCGCGCAAGAACCCCGCGCTTATATCGAAGGACGTCTCGTGGTGGCCGAAGACGCGGGAGATGAAGCCGGAGGAGCTTGCGGAGCTCGTGGAGCGCGATCCTTCCTTTGGGCGCGTCGTGTGCCGATGCGAGGAGGTGACGGAGGGCGAAATCCGCGCCGCGATCCGCGCCCGCGTCGGCGCAAGGACTCTCGATGGCATAAAGCGGCGGACACGGAGCGGCATGGGGCGTTGCCAGGGCGGGTTCTGCACCCCGCGCCTCATAGAGATACTTGGCGCGGAACTCGGACTGCCGCCGGAGGCGTTCCTGCTCTCCCGCAAGACAGCGCCCAAGTCCCTTTCCGCCGCAACTCGCCACTCGCAACTCACGACTCTCAACTACCTTGACGTGCTTGTCGTGGGCGCGGGGCCGGCGGGACTTGCCGCCGCATGCGCCGCGAAGGAGTCCGGCGCGGAAAGCGTCCTCGTGCTGGAGCGCGACGACGCGCCTGGGGGGATCCTTCAGCAGTGTATTCACAACGGCTTTGGCCTCCACCGCTTCAAGGAGGAACTGACAGGCCCGGAATACGCGCAGAGGTTCATCGACAAGGCGGCTTCGCTCGGGATCCCCGTCGTCTGCGGGACAATGGTGCTTGACATATCGCCGCAGCCCGACGGCGGCGCGAAGGTCACGGCGATGTCGCCGCGCGGCGGGCTCAAGATCTACAAGACGCGCTCCGTCGTCCTCGCGATGGGTTGCCGCGAGCGTCCGAGGGGGGCGCTTATGACTCCCGGGACGCGCCCCGCAGGGGTCTATACCGCCGGCACGGTGCAGCGTCTCGTCAACATGGACGGCATAATGCCGGGACGCCGCGTCGTCATACTCGGCTCGGGCGACATCGGGCTTATCATGGCGCGGCGGCTCACGTTCTCGGGCGCGAAGGTTCTCGCCTGCGTCGAGATAATGAAGAAGTCGTCTGGGCTGATGCGAAACGTCGTCCAGTGCCTTAACGACTACGACATACCGCTTCTTCTCTCGCATACGGTGACTGATGTCGAGGGGCGCGAGCATGTCACCGGCGTGAAAGTGTCGAAGGTGGACGACAACCTGAAGCCGATTCCCGGGACCGAGACTCATTACGACTGCGACACGCTCGTCCTCTCCTGCGGCCTCATCCCCGAAAACGAGCTGACGAAGAAGGCCGGGATCGAGATGGATCCGAAGACGCGCGGCCCGAAGGTCGATTCCAAGACGATGGCGACGAGCGTTCCTGGAATTTTCGCCGGAGGGAATGTCGTTCGCGTCTACGATCTCGTCGATTGGGTCAGCCGCGACTCGGAAATCGCCGGCCGCAGCGCGGCGGCGTATGCAAAGAAGGGGATGTCGTGCGCATGAAGATGATATGCATAAACTGCCCGAAGGGGTGCGAACTGGATGTCGAGAAGTCGAGCGACGGAAAAGTGTCCGTCACCGGCAACGCCTGTCCGCGCGGCGAGGAATATGGCAAGGCGGAACTCGTGAACCCGACGCGCATGGTGACTGGTCTTGTCCGCGTCGCAGGGATGAGAAAGCCGCTTCCAGTAAAGACGCGGACTGCGATTCCGAAGGGTAAGATAGACGCCGTCCTGTTCGCGATGCACCAGACTACTGTGCAGCTGCCGGTCAAGATCGGCGATGTCATAATCCCCGGCGTCGCCGAAACCGGCGTTGACGTAGTCGCAACAGCCAACATGTAGACGCCTATGTTCGACATATCGCATAAGAAGGCGTTCGTCTGCGACCTGGACGGGGCTGTGGAACATGCGGAACTGCCCGCCATTGTGGTTGAGACGTTTGACCAAGTTGACAGATGACAGAGCATAGTCGTTAGTCGTTCGAAAAAAGAGAGGAGTGAAAGCGATGACAGTCGAGGAATCTAAGGCATTCAAGAAGGCGCAGTGGCGTTTCATTGTCTGCAGCATGGTGGCCTATGCGTTCTTTTACATAACGCGCAAGAACCTTTCCATGGCGCAGCCGCTGATGATCGAAGAGGGCGTGATCACC
>CADCGZ010000064.1 GCA_902801025.1 uncultured bacterium
TCGCCGAAGCCACAGCCAATCGCGGTGATGAGAGTCCTTATCTCGGCGTTCGCGAGCATGCGGTCGATGCGCGCCTTCTCGACGTTGAGCACCTTGCCGCGCAAGGGGAGAATCGCCTGAGTCGCACGGTCGCGCCCGGTCTGCGCCGAGCCGCCTGCGGAGTCACCCTCGACGAGGAAGAGCTCTGTCTTCGCAGGATCGCGCTCTGAGCAGTCGCGGAGCTTCCCAGGAAGCGAGAGACCGTCCATCACGCCCTTGCGCCTTGTCGACTCGCGGGCGGCTCTCGCTGCCTCGCGGGCACGCGCTGCGAGAAGCGTCTTTTCGATGACGATCTTGGCAATCGAGGGATTCTCCTCGAAGAAAGTCATTAGCTTGTCGGCCACAATCGAGCCGACGATGCCATCCACTTCGCCGTTGCCGAGCTTCGTCTTTGTCTGGCCCTCGAACTGCGGCTGCGGAACCTTGACGCTGACGACGACGGTCAACCCTTCGCGCATGTCGTCGCCAGTAAGGTTGTCTTTCTCCTTGATGAGTTTGTTGTCCGCGCCGTACTTGTTGATCGTCGAAGTGAGCGCGCGGCGGAAGCCGGAGAGATGCGTGCCGCCCTCGATGGTGTGGATGTTGTTGCAGTAGGTCTGCTCGAGCGTAGAGTAGCTGTCGGTATACTGGAGGGAGATCTCGGCCTGCACCATGCCGGTCGTTCCCTCTTTCGCGCCCTCGAAGTGGATTACGGGCGAGAGCGGCTTTTTGTTCTGGTTGAGATATTCGACGAACTCGTCTATGCCGCCGTCGTAGTGGAAAGTCTCTTCGTGATGCGCCTCGCCTTCGTCGTCGCGGAAGTGAATCGTGACGCCCTTGTTGAGGAACGCGAGCTCGCGGAGACGCGCGCAGAGGATCTCCCACTTGAATGCGCGGCAGGAGAAGATCGTGTGATCGGGGAAGAAGGTGACCTTCGTGCCCGTCTCGTCGCCGCACTCGCCGACGACTTCGAGCGGCTTCGTGACGTGGCCGCGCGAGAACTCGATGTGGTGGATCTTGCCGTCGCGCTTGACGTCGACCTTCATCCAGTCGGAAAGCGCGTTGACGCACGAAACGCCGACGCCGTGGAGACCGCCGGAGACCTTGTAGTTGGAGCCGTCGAACTTGCCGCCGGCGTGGAGAATCGTGAGAACGACCTCGATTGCGGGCTTGTGCTGGGTCGGGTGCATGTCGACCGGGATGCCGCGGCCGTTGTCCTGGACAGTGAGAGAGCCGTCTGGGTTGATGATGACGTCGATCATCGAGCAGTAGCCCGCGAGAGCTTCGTCGATGGAGTTGTCGACCACTTCGTAAACCAGGTGGTGGTAGCCGCGTTCGCCCGTGTCTCCGATGTACATTGCGGGGCGTTTGCGGACGGCCTCCATGCCCTCGAGAACCTGTATGTTTTCGGCGTTGTAATTGCCCTGTTCTTCAGCCATTTTTCGCATCCTTTTTGGATGGGAATATTATACCATTTTTCTGCCCTCTCCGGGGGCTAAAAATCCGCCAATTTTCGCATATTTTCAGCCGTCTTTCTGGGCTGTTTTTCTGTGTGATTCTGCGGTGGTTCCTCTGGGCCGCTTCTGTGCTGGTTTGCCTTCCAGTGTGCGGTCACGGTCGGGGCAACGGTGCTCGCCCTCGATAAACGGCCGATTAGCGCGTCCTTGCGACCGCTCGACATATACCATATATGTCTTCGGGTCGCAGTCCTGCGCGACTCGGCTCGTTTTCGAGGGTTCCGCCCCGCTGGCGGCCCCGACCGTGACCGCGCTTGGCACCTCTGGTCGAGTTCGTCGCGGAGCGGCGCACCTCGGCCTCGCTCCCGCTCCCCGCGCCGTCTCTCCCGGCGTCTTCACGGCGTTACGCGCCGCCATGCTTCGTCGGCGGAATACCGCCTTCTCGCCTTGCGACGCGTACCACCGCGCATCCGCCGAACCGAGCCGTCTCGTGTCGCTCAGCTCGCCACTCGGCACGCCGCTCCGCTTCCTCATTACATGTTAAACCCCTTCAAGCCAACCCAACAGGCATTAACTGACATACATAGAGAGATGGCGCACCAGACACTATCCGACGCAATCACCGACTCTAATAGACTCTAAATACCGACTTTATCCGGCACTAAATGACCCTATCACCGCAGGCAGAAGACGCCGCGGCAAATCCGACGCGCTACACCTTCTCCACCAATTTCGTACTTGTCCGCCGTAGCTCGTTAGAGCGAAGGAGGAAGCTCTGCGCGGAGGCGGGCGGCCTCGGCTTCGTCACCATGCATGACGGCGTATTCAAGCAACGCACTTGACCCGCCGTAGCCTCGGCGAAGGCGGTTCCAGCCGCTTGATTTCCTCAACTTGTCCTCCATAGCTCGCAAGAGCGAAGGAGGATCGTACTTGTCCGCCGTAGCCTTGGCGTAGGCGGATCGTCTCTCTGTGGCATCGCCATTGGTACGACCTTCTACTGTGCCGCAGGGGATGCTGTTGAAACTCGCCGTAATTCTAGCAAGTTCCCATACGAAAAAGCCTGATAACATGCCAACATACACGCCCGCAGATTCTGCTTTGTCATGCCACTGCGTTGAAACGCCTTCTGTCCACCTATCGAAACGCTGTATCCCTCGCCATCCAACTTGCACACCCCGATGCGCATAGGCACCTTCTCGTAACGCATCCTGAACGCCTGCTCCTTTTCCTTGTACTCCCGTTCCGACACGTCCTGCCCCATGAACGTGAATGTCTTCCGATAGATATCCTGATTGTCTTCGTCTCGCTCTTCGTTGATCGCGGCAACATCCTTAACCCTTACGGCCCCGTCCGCAAAGACCGCAAGACCTGTTCCGTTTACGATGAAATCCCGCCGAGAGCTGTCTTGCACGTATCCTCCCAGGAGATAGGCCCTTGTTCCGTCGCGCCTGTCTTTCAAGAGAGTGATCTCGTCGTCCCAGGTGTAACCGAAAATGTCGCCCTCTTCCCGCCCTTCGTCGTAGTCAAGATGCCTGACCTTTCGCGTCGCCTTGTCAATGCAGTACATCTCCGTTGTGCGACACCGCGCCGTGCCACCGATTGTTCCAATGACTGCCTCAAGCACGCCATCAAAGTCAACGTCAACGAATATCACCCATTTATCGTCATACGAAGGTGCGCACAATTCAGCAGAGAGGGCGTCGGAATAGAGCGCTACCGCCTCAGCATCGGAAATCCGGCTCGGAACCTTTGCGCACGGGACGCGAAGACGCATGCCGACTTTGATCACATCCCATCCAGGCTCGTACATCTTTCGTCCGTTAAGCTCGCACAGCTTTTCGATGCCGATGCCGTGACTCTTTGCGATCCGCCAAAGCGTGTCATTTTTCACCACTTGGTAGTAGGCGACGTCAGCTTCGTTCGTCGCGGCGAAAACAGCCGGCATGCACAGCATTGCGGCAAGTGCCATTGATGTCATTTTCATCTTCATTCCTTTTCCTTAATCGTTTCGTCTCTCTGTGGCATCGCCATTTGTGCAACCTTTACTATCTAAAGGTTACGTAAATTTTCATACTGTGCCCATCACCGAACAACACCATCTCGTATTAATCTGTCACTAGTTTTCGAGCACTTCCTAAGCGATTCACTCACATTATATTCCTCATACCGTCCAAATCCAACCCATCGCTTACCATAATAATCTCCCCACCACCACTTCTGGTATAACGACGGATATGGAAGGTTATCAGGAATATTCATATATTCTGAATACTTCACTACAAAGAATTCATCTCCCTTATCTAAATACAGAAGTGGGTAAATATATCCCCACAGCGCCAATTGTTTATTAACCTCCTTTGCATCAAACTCAAATGAGTTTTCCCACCTGGAATACGAAATTGCACTCGAAGAATCGACATGAGAAACCCCATTAGAGACAGAAAGCTTGACATTGCGAATCGAAAACACATCCGTTTCTTCCGAAAGCATATCCGCAACAAAATATATTGCTGCTGCTCGCGAAGGAGCAATTGGATACTCCCTGATACAAGATTTAATAACTTTCTTTGCCTCAGAATACTTACCGTCGGAAATTAATTTCTCCGCCATAATTTCCGCAACATATGTCATATCATTGATAAGCGCCCAATCAAAAATAAAGTTTGTGTATGGCGACTTCTCAATGATGCTCTCTAGAATATTTGTTGCAATTTCCGAAGTCTTTAAGGCATCATAATATCTACCATGCGCATACATGTCACGAGCATTGCTCACACAAGAAGAAAACTCAATTGAATTTGAGATAACACCCCAATGATCCGGCCCTTCATGTGGTTTTGAACTTGATGTAATCCTCGCAATACTCATCGTAATCCGAGCGTTATTTTTGTTTGTTACATAATGATATGTAAATATTCGCCCCCCAGGAAATCTATCCTCTATATCATACTTTATAAGCCCAGTCTTGGACTTCTCGACACACACAGCATTTGCATTAGACTCTCGCTGTGCATCTTTATCTTGCCTGCAATTACTCGTCACATCGACATTCGTTACCATGACATACAAATTACTATTTATCACACTATCCAACAAGCCGTGGAAGATATTACAAACTACATTGGTATCAAGATTTTCAATGGACATACTAGACAGGTTTTCAATGTATGTGTTTGCACCTCCAATTTGACACACAGTTGAACCACCAGTAGTTTTTATCGTAAAAAAGCGGATACTCCAACCACCCGCTATCAACGCTACAGCCGTCGTAACCAAGAACTTCCAATGACGACGCCACCAACGCAGTTGTTTGGTTTTGCAATCCTTTCCTACTTTGGCAGACTTTTTCTTTTTGCTCACGATGTTTATCCTCGCAGTTATAGTCCAATTAAGGCAATTGGCCCATTGATGCGATATAGCATCTGGAATCATCCAATACCATTATACAATAATATCTTTCAACTTTATGCCATTCTCATTCTTCCAAAAGGCCGGGCCAGCGACGGAGAAGCCGCACACGAACTTAGCCGCAGCAGACGAAGACTTAAACACGAGATTTCGCTTGAGCTTGCCGTCCGGCATGAACAATCCAGCATTTTCACGCCTGAATTTCACATCGCCTTTAAGCAGTGTCGTCGCCTCTTTCTCGGTGCGAATCATGCTACCAGCCAACAGTGTATACTGCTCCCGGCCATCCCAAATCAAATTCGCCTCGCCGCTTTTGGTTCGTCCATGAAAAGTCATACCTTCCATGGTTGTCTCCTGACTAATCTCCACCTCCCCGCTAAAGCCAAATACTTTAGCACATAAATTAATGCCCTCGTATATATCGTCAAGGACAGACATTACGCTTTCATCCGGAGAGCCGCCTGGCGGCTCGTTGCCGTTACGCAAATCTAGCGCAGGGTTGTCCTTGGCGCTTACATACAGTGCATTTTCAAGATACTTTAATCCTGTCTCGTCGATGCGCCTTGAATTGGTCGCGTCAATAAAAACAAAAGCCGTCGTCCACCAATCCCGTGTGCGCTTCTCGGTCCTGTCGTGTTCCGACAATCGGTTGTAAATGGGATCTCCGCATTTCCTCGGTGCCGCCTGTCCAACATAAAGCGGAATTCCATTGGCCGTTGGCTTACCGATTAGCATGTAGATGCCTGGATTTTGCAGATCATCATGCGAGCTTCCCTCAAGCTCCTTGATTTCCTTGATCCTGTCACGCGGAATACGGTAAGCAACTATTGCTGCCTTGTCATATGCACACCTGGCAATCCCCTTTGGATCACCACTCGGGAAACTGAACTTAAAAAACTTTGGCTTACTCATAACTTCCTCACTATTCTATTCTCCTCTTCCACTGCTCACTTCAGCCGCTCGCACAACGGCAGGAGTTCTTCAAGTTTGGCGACGATGCGCTTCTGCTCGGCAAGCGGCGGGAGAGGGATGACAAAATTCTCAATCTGCTTTAATGTCACACGCGTAATTCCTGTGCCCTTCATTTGTGCTCGTATCGCCTTGTAAAATAAATCAGAGCGCAGAACATACACCAAATACCATGCGCTAATGCTCTTGGGCATTTTAAGCAAAGCAACACTAGACAACAAACTAAATGGCTCTTTTAGATTATTAACTGTGACGACTCCTGTTGTAGCACCGTCTTTAATCAAGAGTATGTCACCAAGTTCTGGATTACATCGAGCAAATATCTCCTCGTGAACTGCACTAGATACATATGATATATTGGACAGTAGCACTCCTTGATCCTTGATGTTCTTTGCTGTGACATACATAAAATCTCCTTTCTCCAAATTTGGCGGAGAATGATGCGTGCCATCCGTAATTTTTGTTGCAATATCCTTAATTCGCACCCACTTCCAGTTCTCGGGGATGTCAAAGGGGATTTCGTCGGGGGTGATTTCGGGGAGTGGCTTTCCTTTTTTAATCTTGCCGGATTTGACGAGGCGTTGCTTTTCGGTTTGGATTTGGCGATAGAGTTCTTCGCCAGTTCCTTCTTCGGGGCGTTGGTCGACGAGCTTGCCCTGGATCGCCATCTGGAGCAATGACTTCTGCATGTCCACGGGGAAGCGCTTGTTGAAGTCCTCCAACTTGCTCCACGCCTTCTCGTAGCGGTCGATATACGGCAGCAGTTCCTCAATCTTCGCAACGATGCGCTTTTGCTCGGCAAGGGGCGGGAGAGGAAGTATTAGCTCCATCATCTTCCCACGTGACAAATTGTAGAAAGCTTGTCCAGATTTATTTACAATACCTCTGCAGCAGTCTCTAAAATATTTAGAGCTACAAGCGTAAAGCAAATACTTAGAGAAAACATCATTGTTCAGATGTGGAATAAGCATGAGGACAAAGCCACCAACAACCATGTCAGCATAGTCTCGTTCAATTCGCCCCATTTTCCCAACATGATCCAAACTCGTAACGGCAGGAGTAATGATCATATTACGCCGTAGGAACAAATCTTCCTTTACAAACTCCGACGATATCATAACATCATCGGGCTTGGTGGAATAGCTCATATCATTGATATTTCCACCTCGCAAGACTCTGACCATGTTCTTGGCATGAATGTCCAAATTGCCCTTGTTATACGCCAAGCCCGTTCGGTTCGACATACAATCTTCAACTCTCACCCACACCCAACTTTCGGGAATGTCAAAGGGCTTTTCGCTATCGGGGATTTCCTCACGCAGCGGCAATGAGTCGGCTTTCCCTCTGCGTCTCGGCGTCTCTGCGCGAGAATTCTTCTTCGCTCCCTTTGCGTACTTTACGTTCTTTGCGGCGAAAATCCTCTCCAGCAATTCCCCACCACTTCCCTCTTCTGGGCGCTGCTCGACGAGCTTGCCCTGAATGGCCAGCTGCAATATGCTTGCCTTTAGCTCCTGCGGGGTCACTTAACGACCTCCCAATGCCCGCCCTTGTCGGAACCCTTGCGGACAAGGACACCTTTCTTCTTGAGACCTGAGAGAAGCCGCTCGGCCTGCCGTGTCGAGATGGAATATGTCTCGGCGATGCGCGCCGCCGTCAAAGTTCCGTCATGACGCAACAACTCCAGAAGGTCACGTTCCCGAGCGGAAAGTTTTACACCGACATTTACACCGACATTTACACCGACATTTGGACGCCCCTTGCCCTTGGTCGTGATGGCCTGCAAAATGCGCTGGAGCATGAAGTCGATGAATGGTCCAGAATTGCCAAGAAGCGACGAGCGATGAATGGCGAGGTAGTAGCCGCTCTGGTTCTCCCATACGATATTCTCGATAGGGGCGGCATAGAATGCGTTCCGCCACTTTCCAAGGATAGCCGTCTGCCAATAACGCCCCGTCCTCCCATTGCCGTCCGCAAACGGATGAATGAACTCGAATTCATAGTGGAAGACACAGCTCTTCACGAGCGGATGGGCGCCTGAATCGTTCAACCACTTGAAAAGATCCTTCACAAGTTTCGGAACCTGCGCTGGGGGTGGCGCCATGTGTACAACATTTCCAGCTCCATCGATTACGCCTACCTGCCGCGAGCGAAACGCGCCAGCTCCGTCGACAAGGCCACCCATCATCAACTTATGGACTTTGAGAAGGTCTTTTACCTTGCAAGGATCGACGCTTTCTATCGCTTCATACGCCGCCGCCGCGCCCAGGACTTCGTCAATCTCCCTTTGCGGAGCAACAACTTTCTTCCCTTCGAGGACGGCAGTGACCTGTTCCTCTGTGAGCGTATTTCCCTCGATGGCGGTTGAGCCGCGAATGGTCTTGATGCGGTTTGTCTTCCTCAGCCGCAGACCTTTCACGCCGGAAACCTCGATGTCGAATCTTTCCACGGCGGCAGATATCTCAGCGATGAGATTGACCGCTTCATCGCTCACAGTGTACGGAGGAATGAACTTTTTGGAGCTCATTTAGCGCCTCCAAGCTTCTCGGTGATCTCCGCGAGGACGCGGTCGATTTCGGCATTCAGGGAAGAGCGTTCCTCTTGATAGCGCTGGACCAAGTCCATGGGCGCGAGGATTTCCTCTTCGACATGCGGATAGCCGCACTGGTCGAGATTGTAGCCCAGCTCTTCGGCAAGCTGTTTTGCCGTGAACTTCTTCGCCTTGTCGAAGCCGTCGACCGTCATCTCAGTGCGCTTCTTCCACCATTCGACGACGGGGTTGAAGTGCTCGAGCTTCATCGGCTTCGTCTTGGAGAAGTGCTTGTAGCCCTCGGGCATGTCGAGGCGGTAGAACCACGTCTCCTTCGTGGGCTTGGTGCGGTCGAAGAAAAGGATGTTCGTCGTGATGGAAGTATAGGGCGAGAAGACGCTGCCCGGCATACGAACGACGGTGTGCAAGTTGAATTCCGAAAGAAGTTTCTTCTTGATGTTCACCTTGGCGTTGTCCGTGCCGAAGAGGAAGCCGTCGGGCAAGATCACCGCGGCGCGTCCGTTCTTCTTGAGGCGATACATGATGACGGACATGAAAAGATCGGCCGTCTCGGAGCTTGCGAGGTCCGCCGGGAAGTGGCTCTTCACATCCGCCTTCTCGCTTCCGCCATATGGCGGATTCATGAGGACAACATCGAACTGGTCGTCCTCGGTGTAGTCGAGGACATCGCGCAGCAGGGAGTTGGCGTGGAACACCTGCGGAACGTCCAGGTCGTGCAGGAGCATGTTGGTGATGCAGAGCATGTACGGAAACTGCTTCTTCTCGATTCCGTAGATGGAGTTGCCGAACTCCTCCTTGTCCTCCGTAGTCTTGACCTGAGCATCAAGCTCCTTGAGCCAGCTCGTGATGAAGCCGCCGGTGCCGCAGGCGAAGTCGGCCATCTTCTCGCCGATCTTGGGCTTTATCATCTTTGCCATGAAGTCCGTCACGGCGCGAGGCGTGTAGAACTCGCCAGCCGAGCCCGCGCTCTGGAGCTCCTTCAGGATCGTCTCGTAGATGTCGCCGAAAGCATGGCTTTCCTCGTAGTCGGAAAGGTCGAGGTCGTCGATCACATTCACGACCTGGCGCAGAAGGACACCGTCCTTCATGTAGTTGTTGGCGTCAGCGAAGGTCGTCTGCACGATTGCCTTCTTGATAGGCGTAGACGCGGTGACAGGCAGCTTCTTGAGCGTCGGGAAGAGAGTGTTGTTCACGAAGTCAAGGAGCCGGTCGCCGGTCATGGCGGAGCCGGAGCGGTCGTCAACCGCCCAGTTCGCCCAACGGCAGTTTTCGGGAATGATCGAGACATAGCGGTCGTCGTTCCACTCCCAGTCCTTCTCCTTCGCGTCATAGACCTTCAAAAAGAGCATCCACGCGATCTGCTCGATGCGCTGGGCGTCGCCATTGATGCCCGCGTCGTTGCGCATGATGTCGCGGAGACGCTTTACGAATCCAGTTAGATTTCCCATTTACGCTACCCTGCCTTGTAAAGTTCTCCCTCAAGTTCCTTGACGGCTTTCAGATACCCTTCCTTGCCGCCGAAGAAGTCGGCTATCTTGTTCGGCTTGCCGAATTTCCTGAAAGGATCGAGTTGGAGGACGCCGAGATTCTCGACCTCGTAGATGCCGGAGTTCATGTACTTGTCGAGCAACGCCTCGAGAACTTGCCTCGCAACGCCGCCGTACCTGCTCAGGAAATCTCGCTTCTTGACATTGTTCGCGCGTTCGCTGCGCGTCAGCGGCTTCTGGTCGAAGGCAACATGACAGATGAAGTCGAAATCGTCGACATCGGACATCCCTTCCTCCGCCTTCATCGCCTCGAGGTCGATGCCCTGCAACCGCAGCTGCTCGCGAATCGCCTCTTTCTTCTCCTCGGCCGTCCAGTGAAGAATGAAGTTGTCGAGCGAGGCGTATTTGCCGCGGATATTGAACTTCGTGTAGTCGGTGATGCTCTGCTGGCTGAGAAGTTTGCCGTCGACATCGTAGACCGAGACACTCTTGCCGGCGATGTGGACTTCGCATCCCGTCTCGTCGACTATAAACTTCCCAACCGGGGGTAGAGGAGGATCAGGCGGCGGGCCTGGCGGAGTCTGGGTCGTTTGCGGATTTCGATTGAACCCCTCGTCCATCTCTATCGGGCCATCCCAATCTGGGTCCGCGAAGAGACGCGTGACGTTTCGGAAGTCCATCACGACAAAGAAGTTCTTGCCTTCCTTCTCCCTGATACGAGTGCCGCGTCCGATAATCTGCTTGAACTCCGTCATGGAGCTTATCATCTCGTCGAGGACGATAAGCTTTGTCATCTTGCAGTCAGAACCGGTCGAAAGCAGCTTAGAAGTCGTGGCGATTACCGGATACTGCGCGGAGACGGAAATGAAGTAGTCGAGCTTGCTCTTGCCGTAGGTGTCGGAACCGGTGATGCGAACGACATAGTCGGGGTTCTCCTTCACCATATCGGCGTTGAGGTTGTTCAATGCGATACGCATCCGCTCCGCGTGGTCTTCGTTGGCGCAGAACACGATAGTCTTCTGCATCCTGCCGGTGCTCTTAAGATACTCCGTTATCTCCTTCGCCACCTGATATGTGCGATCCTCGAGGACAATGTTGTAGTCGAAGTCGCTATTGGAGTAAATGCGGTCTTCGATAAGCTTGCCGTACTTGTCGAGCTGCCCCTTGAGCGGACGCCATCCGTCGGAAATGTCTGTCCGCACATTGATAACCTTGAACGGCGCGAGGAAGCCGTCCTCGATTCCCTCACGCAAGCTGTATGTGTAGACTGGCTCGCCGAAGTAGTCAATGTTCGAGATGTACTTCGTCTCCTTGGGCGTCGCCGTCATGCCAATCTGCGTAGCGGACGAGAAATACTCGAGTATCTTCCGCCAGTTGCTGTCCTTCTTCGCGGAACCGCGATGACATTCGTCGACAATCACAAGGTCGAAGAAGTCCTTGGTGAAGAGCTTGGCAAAACGAGCAACCGTCTCTTCGCCGTTTTCGTCATCCTCACTCTCCTCGTTGCCGGCGAGCTGCTGGTAGAGAGAGAAGAAGACCTCGTGGGAAGTAACGGTAACAGGATCATCCTTTGCAAAGTTGACCTTGTGTATCGTTTTTTCGAGCGGCGAAAAATCCTGCTGGATAGATTGGTCTACCAAGTTGTTCCTGTCGGCAAGATAGAGCACTTTTTTTCTGAGTCCGCTTTTTATCAGACGATGGACGATCTGAAAGGCGGTGTAGGTCTTGCCGGTTCCTGTGGCCATGACGAGCAAGAGCCGATTCTGCCCTCTTGCTATAGCTTCGACCGCTCGGTTTACGGCGTTGCGCTGGTAGTAGCGCGGGCCATAAGTGTCCGAACCGAAGTAATACGGTTCGGCGATGATTTTCTTCTCGTCCTGGGTGATGCCCTTCCCGTCGTTGGCCTCTCGCTCCCAGCGGGCAGAAAGTTCCTCGACCGTCGGAAAGGCATCAAGCGGCAGCGTGCGTTCAAGCCCTGTAAGCAAGTCATGCTCCTGAAAGGCGTCGCCATTTGAGCTATAGGCGAACGGCACATCCATCATGCGGGCGTATGTTATCGCCTGCTGGAGTCCGTAAGAGACGGAATGCTTGTTATCCTTTGCTTCGACAATGGCGATGGGCTTGGTCTGCAACGCCTTGTCCTGCGAGATATAGAGAACATAATCAGCCCTCTTGGGCGGCGAGCGGACAACGAAATTGCCCTTGAGGTTGATCTGTCCATCGGTGACCTTGGTCTCAGTTGTGATGCGGTCGAGAGTCCACTTTGACACAATTGCAGGAGTTATAAACTGCAATTTAATGTCTTCTTCAGACATCTGCTTTTTGTCTAGGATCATCTCGAATACACCTCCTTTCCCATAGATCACTTATGACAGGAATAGTATACCATATTGCTATTCTAAAATGGGAGAATAAATAGTCAGATATGATTGCTACAGTAGTATTCTCACCGCATGGCGTCAGCCCACATGAACGAACACTCCGCCGCGGCATTTCTGTCGCGGACAAGCCAGCCATGAACCTTTCGACTTCCTTCCATAAATCTACCCGTTCTACATGTTCCTCGGCCGCCGTCTCGTCCGCCGAAGCCTTGGCGAAGGCAGAAGCCTTGGCGAAGGTGGCTACACGGCTTAGTGTCCATTACCGAGTTCGCAACCATTATAGCAAACGAATCTTAAATCTAATCTTAAATCGTAAAAAATTTTTGAGGTGGGGAAATGACCCTTTAGCCAAGCAAAACTGCCGCGGCAAATCCACCGCGCTACACCTTCTCCACCAATTTCGTCAACTCTGCGCGGAGACGGGCGGCCTCGGCTTCGTCCCCATTCATGACGGCGTATTCAAGCAGCGCATCCAGCCGCTTGATTTCCTCAATCGTCTCGTCTCTCTGTAGCATCGCCATTTGTACTACCTTCTACTGTGTCACTCCTACTGTGCCACAGGGGGGATGAGACTGTTGAGCTCCCACCCCACCACTCCGACACAATTTGATATTGCCGCGGACTCCTCGGCAGTAAGAACGGCGCGTTGCACATAATTCGTGAAGAACGTAAACCGCATGTCTTCTGGCAACAGAGCTATCCCCTTCTTGCCGATGTAGTCGACCACGCACCCCTTAAGCGACTCATTCGCAAACTGAAAAGCCGCCGACTCGTCTTGAAGCGCAAGAAATCGGCCACGGTCCCCATGCGACAAGACGCGAATCTCTTCTTGCGTTTTCAGTCCATTTCGCACCATCCCATTAAAATCCGCCAATCTCAACCAAAGATTCGAATGAGCTGAATCCGAAGCAAACATCTCCCCATAAGCCCACACAGGGAACACCTTCTCCCGAAGCCAAAGCGACATGTCGCCAATGTCATTTGTGGCAAGAGGCAAATCCAACATACGATCAAACCAGCTTGCAGCCAATACCGGAGTCTGCATCCGTCCAAACTTGCAAAGCGCAGCAAGATTGGTCGACACCGAATCATGATAATCCGAAAGGCTTGTCAACCAGTAGTTTGTGGCACAATTCAGCGCGTCAAGAATCTCTGCATCGCTTCGCATGTCACGACCAGAAGATTCCCACGTGGCAAGGCACCACATGAGAGTCAAACAAACGGCATTAAGCATTTTTCTGTTCATGGCATCTCCCTTATGGCCGTAAGTACATCGTTCGTTGTCCTCTGTATAGTATACCCCATTTTACGGATTCTAACCGTTCCGTTGGAATCCAATTCAAATGTCTGATCATATTTTAGCCTGTGGCTAAAATGATTTGTGACAGCATTGTCGTGTGCGACCCTCCACGCATTGGTTATAGGCCAGGTAAAACCGCCCCCCTGTCCCCATGGTTCCGGGACTTCGGATATAGACACCTTATCCTGATAGCGATTCGCCATCAAACCATGCCAGATGTTCGCCCCATGTTGACCATGGTCAAAGACATTCGTCATGTTGGAAAAATAACCATATACATTTGTCGCCATCGAACCGATTTCCTGCACGCGAACCGCATCAAACGATACATTCGTCGGCATAACGGCAATTCCAATATAGGCAGCGAAACTCCCTGCGACATTTGGCGAGCCATTGTTTTGCCTATCAACGTATACTTCCTCAAGCTCTAGTGGTTCAACCACAGTAAAGTCAAATGGCAAGCTCGCGCCTTCAAATGAGACCGAATGCGAAAACTGCGAAGAAGAATGCGGCGCCTCAAAAACATGTGCGCTATAATCGTCAACCTCTCCATCGATCAAAATGCAATTCCATAGCCCAGGCCTCCACCTGATACACACATCCTCTCCAACGCCAAGCGTCTTCCTGTGTTCATTGAAGCGTTTATCTCTCGTCTCTGAGAACACTTCAAATACTGACATCGGTCGTTCAACGCGAATCACATGCCCGCCAGATTCGTAAATTGCCGCAAGCTGAATGTCATTTGTCAACGCTCCGTGTGATATACCTTCCGCAACAAGAACTATTGTTTCGTCTCCTTCAACATGACATTCGTAAGGAAGTCCGACAATAGGCCCGGCTTCATTCCCCAAGTGGAGAATCAAATGTTCAGCTGCCCCCGCTAAATCCGAAATAACTACTGTTCCACTGTCACAGCCCGAACACGAGCATTCTATCCGCGAATAAGTAGAACGGCGTAGAACAAGCGCCCCATTAGCATCTGTGTGCTGGGGCTCAAATAAAACCGCCCTAGGAGTAATCTCCAAAGAAATAGCCGGCAATACTCCTGCATTCGCGGTGCAACCGCAATTGCCACCATTAGCACTAATCCCATATCCTTCATATTCATACGAACAGGAGGGACTGCAACCACCACATTGGCAATTAAGGCCGCATTGCACCACAAACATGCCATTGCTGACAATAACCGAACAACAATTATTTGTTACCCACACGAAAGCGCCCCCTAAATTCAATGGCGAAACATCCATCGTGAACGGATTACCCTCTGATGCGGAGATTGTCACAGGGCGGCAAACATAAGTCTGATGCCCAGTGCCGCGCATCTGCCAGACTTCTGTTTCCGGATCGGACACGCCGACTACAGCAAATGGCCAGTCAGACGAGATTGCGTATGTCTTGCCAATCAGGATCACAACCTCGTTAGTGACGCCAGATTTCGCCACAAAGCGCGGATCGGGATAGTTGCAGGGCTTGTCGCCCGCAAATGTCACGAGTGCGAGACAGTTGGGTTGGCGTCTTCGTCGTTGGATATTCCGTCGTCATCCCAATCGTCGGGGTTGATGCGGCGGCAGACTGTTTCGACATCGTTGGAGCGCGTCAGGAAATCGCCGTTGGGCGAAAGGACGATCTGCGCATTGACGGGGCTGTTCGTGTCGCCGCCGAGGAAGAAGTCTTCCCATGTGAGGACGCGGCTACCGTCGCCGCCCTCAAGCCGCCACAACCGACTTTGGCCGGGAACGGCAGACATTGGAACGCCAACAGCGCAGATCTCGTGTGCGGCATCTCGCGGCGCCGGGCGGATGCGACCGTCTATGAAATACCAAAACGACGAAAACGCCTCATCATTCGTGCCGAGAGGGAACGCCCAATTGCCAAAATCAATCCTATTGCTCCCAAAAGACGAGCTAGCGCCGTGGATGTGCCAGTTCCCGACAAGCGCTGCGTTCGTAGGCATCGCATACGAAACCGCCGCGTTAGTCGTGACGCTCTCCACTCGCCACCCGCGCATAATGTCATCAATAGTTGTTTGGACAGGATTCACAAGATTTATAATACTACCAATCCCCACCAATCCTGTCAATCCTGTAAATCCTGTCTGAAAAGAACCTCCCCCCTGCATCATCTGTGGCTGATTCATGTTCGGCGGCGCGGTAAGGGTTGCGACGATTGCGGCCGCGGCAAAGCCCACCAGAAGCGAGCGCGGCAAACGGCGAAGTGCGCGGAGGCCAAAGGTAGCGGCGTATGCAGCTGCAACGGCGAACATCGCTATCACAGTGCAGTAGCCGATATAGAACCAGTCCGCCATCACCGGGGGCAACAGGGTCAGACATGATTGCCACAGTAAATTACCACAGTAGTTTTCTCCCCCCTGGCGTCAGCCCACATGAACGAACACCCTGCCGCGGCATTTCCGTCGCGGACCAGCCAGCCATAAACCTTTCGACTCTCTTCCATAAATCTACCCGTTCTACATGTTCCTCGGCCGCCGTCTCGTCCGCCGAAGCCTTGGCGAAGGCAGAAGCCTTGGCGAAGGTGGCTACACGGCTAAATCGTAAAAAATTTTTAAGGCGCAAAAATGAGGCTTTAGACAAGCAAAAACCACGGCAAAACCGCCGCGAGCCCTCCCCGCCGCGCAAGGCTACGGTTCTTCAACGGTTATCACGTTCAGCGGCTGTCCCGACGAAAGAAGTTGATTGGTAATGGTCGTGAAGTGTTCTGTCACTCGATCCGTACGATTGGTTTGAGAAAGGACAAACAATGCCGTTTCGAGGCGGTTTGAACTCGCGGCATATCCATTGAGCCGTTCCGCAAGCAACTTGTCAATACTCAGCGCTCCGGCAACCGACAATTGCTTATTTCGATAAAACATACCGGTTATTCTGTTACATGCGTTGCTGGCAACCGAATCTCCAATGTTCGCCTGCGACAGTTTCTTCCACAGCACGCCAAATGCGCGACCTCGTTCACTTCGGCCGAACGCCACGGTATTCGTTGCAATTGCCTCCGCAAAATCGATTGATTCATTGTCTAAGCCGCCAAGCTCCAGCACGGAGCCAGTAATCCTGTTCCGATATGGATGCTGTGTGTTCAACACGAATTGGCGAATACTCTCAAGTTCGTTCGTTCGAGACATCCAGCAGCATTGCTCAATTGCGCTGATTGATGCTACATGGTCCGGGCTTTCCTCACTCGCGCAATTCGTCGTCGCGATATAGCGTATGTACGCGTCAAACGCATTCTTCTTCTCGTCGACAGTCCACCCGGCGACGTTGATGCCGAAAAAGACTTCTGGCCGGCTCCATTCCCTGTAGTTGGCCAGCAGATCGTCTATGTCGTCATAACTGGCGCTCATGTGCATGAACAGCGTCATCCGCCTGGCGACTTCAAGCTTCTCGCTTTCAGTGTGCGGGAAAGCCACAAGCGATAGTTCGGCAGCGAAAACCGCCAAAAGCAATTTATTCATTGTGAATACACCTCCATGCACCCATCGATGCAATGATTATGGGTTGTTCAGCGCGTTCTCGATTGCATTTGTCACACCAATAAAATAGGCGGTCACACCAATAAAATAGGCGTTCTGCTCCGACCAGGAATTGGTGCACGACAAAACATATAGCGCGGCGGCAAGGCGGTTCGTGCTGAACTCATAGCCCGGCAGGGAGGCGACCAGTATCTCGTCTACTGGGATTGCCCTTGAACAGTCAGAAAGGCGGTTTGTGTAGAGCCCGGCGGCTCCACGCTGCCGAACGTTGCTCCCAGGAGGCAGGGAATGGAGGCGCGACGCATATTCCCCAACAATATTACCACGCTCCTCGAACGTCATCTGCACGGCATTCGTCTCTACGTCAAAGCAAAAATCCGTCATTGAATCATCAAGTGGTCCGTATTGTTCGTAAAGCTCTCCGGCATAGCCGCGATACGGTGCACTCGAATTCAGCGCTATGCCTTTCAATGTCTGCCATACATTCGTGTATTTCAAATCCTCGCATTGTTCTATCGCAACCCGCACATAATTTGTCTGGACATTCGAGAAATTAGCGCAGCTGTTTGTCGCAAGATAGCCAAGATACCAGTCGAACGACGCCTTCTTGGCGGCGCGCGTGACCCCATTCGTCTCGTCTTCACCAAGGAAACCCTCCCATGTCCATGTCGGAATGACCAACTGCGTCGTGTAGTTTATCCCGTTCTCGTCAACCAAGTCAATGTTATCCACGACAGCCCCCCACGCTCTGAAAAGCAACGCCTCAGCAACGCGGTTTGTGACATCTTCCGATCCTGGCAGGGACGGTGGCTCATACGGCTCGTCCACCGGCTCGGGATCGTCCGGCGGACGCGTGGGCACAACCGTTGGCGCCTCTTCGCGCGGGGCGTCAAGGTCGAGATCGAACACGTTGGGTATGTCCGCCCAAGC
>CADCGZ010000065.1 GCA_902801025.1 uncultured bacterium
GTCATCTCGCTGTTCTGCTTCTCGACGCCGCGCATCATCATGCAGAGGTGCTTCGCGCGAATCACGACGCCGACGCCTTCCGCGCCCGTCTCGGCCATCACCGCGTCCGCGATCTCCTCGGTCATGCGCTCCTGTATCTGAAACCGCCGCGCATACATGTCGACTATGCGCGCGAGCTTCGAGACACCGAGCACCTTGCCGCGCGAGATGTAGCCGATCGCGCACTTGCCGTAGAAAGGCAGCATGTGGTGCTCGCAGAGCGAGTAGAGCTCAATGTCCTTCAGGATCACCATGTGGTTCGTGCCCGACTTGAAACGTGCGCCGTTCACGACCTTGGCGATGTCCTGCCTGTAGCCGCGCGTCAGGAACGAAAGCGACTTCGCGACGCGCAAGGGCGTCTTCTTGAGTCCGTCGCGCTCGGGGTTTTCGCCAAGCTCGACGAGAAGCTCCCTCACGAGCTTCGCAATCTTCGCCTCGTTCGGCGTCTTTGCTGTCCTCTTCTTCATGGGGGCGTATTATATCATATCCCTGGGCGGCGGACGACGATCGTCGAGTTCGCCTGCGAGCCCGCGATGCGGTTCCTCTCCCTGAAGAGCGCAGCATGGTCGGACGGATACCACTCCGCGCGGTGCGCGTGGCGCATGACCTCGATCTCCACGACCGCCGCGCCGTCCTCTACGCGCGAATACGTCCTCGCCGCATACCAATCGAAGCAGAATGACGCGGGGATGTGCTCGATCTCGGTGTAGCCCTCGGGGAACCGAATCGTAAATGTGGTGGACTTCTCGGTATCCTCCCCTTCCACGCCGACCGGATTCTCCCTCGCCGACCCCGTCAGCGCGAAAAGGCGCTCGGCGAGCTGCGGCACGTCCAAGGAGATGGCATCGCCTGCTACGACGGCCATGCCCGGCACGAAGGCGGAGAACGAAAGCGAAAACGGATAACCCTCCGTGTCCGTCTCTAGCTCGCGCGTCGCGCTCGCAGCCTGCGCGACCGAGCCTAAGAGCTGCTGGAAGTGCCGCGAGCGAAGTTCCGGCAGCATCTCCGCATAGCGCTTCCTCGAAGTCCCCGCGGCATACCCCCAGCGCTCAAGGTTGTAGTCGAGATCGACCGCTCCGTTCTCCCGCACCGCGAAGTTAAGCTCCTCTTCTTCCTTTGCGCCGAGTTCGACATCCGGCACCGCGACGGCACCGAAGTCTCCCGTCTGCGGATCAAGGAACAGAGAGCCGTCGAAGGCTGTCGCGCCGAGCGGCGTGTACTCGTCCTCCGCACCAAGGAAATACGTCGTCGTCTCTCCGCCCCACCAGAGGAATCCGCCCGTCCTCACTCGGACACGGCAGAGCGCGTACTTGAAGCGCGCGACGTTCGGATGGGCGAAAACGTCAAGAACGATGAGATCCCGCTCCGTCTGCGCCGTGTCGCCCGCAAAGACTATGTCCGCGTCGTATCCCGCGCCCTTGAGAAGCGCACAGAGAGTCCGGATGTACCCGACGCGCGTCGCATACCGCTCCTTCAGGACGGTCTTAGGATCGACGATGTGGTCCTCGAGCCGAATCTCGCCGAACGCGGGTCCGACGCGGCGGATGTGCCGCGCCATCCAGTCGCGGATCTCGACGATGCCGGTTGGGATGTCATAGTCCTTGGGATCGACTGGCTCTGGATCGAGCGTGCGGTACTTCGCGGCGACAAACGCAAACGAGTTGGACGAGATTGTAAAGACATCGCGCCACAGAACGCCGGGAGGCAGCATCTTCTCGTCGGGGAGAAGACGCGGGTTCTTCACCTCGCGCTTCCAGTCGCCTACGCGCACCGAGAGGAAGTCGGTAGGCGTAAACGTATCGAAGTAGAAGTTCGCGTAGAACGGAAGAGGCGCGTCCTTTACTGTCGTGACTACCGTGTAGGAGATGACACTGCCGATCTCGACGGACGGAAGGTTGACGACAAGCTGCTTCGACGCCGGGTAGCGCGGCGCGGAAGAGACCCAGTCGGCGTCGAGGACGCTTGTCTCCTTCGGCCCCGCGAACACGACCTGTCCGTTCCTGTTTGAGACGCTCGCAGAGACAAGCTCGACGGTCTTCCACGTCGGGTTGTACGAGAACTTGAGCTCGGCCGCGCTCTTCTTCCCCTTGTAGGTGAGGATCTCCTTCACGACCGTGTTCGTGGAAACCCAGGAAGAGTCGCCGAAGAAGTCGTAGGTCCTGACGCTGGAGATTATGCGCTCGTTCGCGTTGGCGAAGCGGTCTTTCGCGAACGTCGGCTTCTTGCGCTCGGACGCCTCGACGCGCTTGATGTTCTCGCGCAGGTTAAGGTACTCGTCAGGCGAGAACTCGACAGTGCCGATCGAAAGACGACGCTCGAAGACGAGCTTGTCGCCATCGCGCCTGAACGTGCGGGTAAATTCATAACCGCCCTTTATCGTCTCGTCGTCCGGCATCGACGCCGTCGCGCCAACCGCGCCCGCGAGGTCGATCTCCATCTTTTCTTCGGCAAGGGCGGTCGAAGAGACCTTTAGCGGATACTTGCGGCTCTCGAGCGCGGTGCGCCCGGAAAGAAGCCAGTTCGCCGCGCCGAGCGCGGAGGAGAGCGAGGGAACGGAAAGTTCGTCGCGCGTCTCGCCGCGAAGCAGGACTTCTGGATACTTGACGAGGAGCTTTACTTTGAGTTCCTTCGTAGTGTCCTGGAGGTCCTTTGGCTCTATGTCGCACCGCATCAGCTCGGCGCCTGCCGAAACGCCCTCTACCGCCCGCTCGAAAAGCTCGCGGCGCTGCTCGGGCTTGAGTGACAGGAGATGGCGGCGAAAGGCGTTGTCGTTGATGCCGCAAAGCGAGATCGCGTGGTCGGCGAGAAGAGAGCCGTCCTTGCCGAGACGCCCGCTGCCGACGACGGTGACGGCGTTTTTCGCCGGGGGAACTACGGGGGCGGTGTGAAGGTCTTCGCCATCGGGGTGCGCCACGAGATACGAGCAGTCGCCCAGATACGCGGGGCATAGGTCGCGGCTCGACTCGTCGGTCGGATCCATAAGGATGTAGTCGCCGTCCATCTTAACGGCGACGACCGCATGGTTGAAGAACGGTGCCGGAATTTCCTGATCCATCTTCGCGGCGCTGACGCTGATGAGGACGGGGTACGACTCGAAGCCTGCGATCCTGAACATGGCGACGAGCAGCGCCGCCTTGTCGCGGCACACGCCGTAGCGGTTGTCGAAGGTGAGGTCGACGTCGTGAGGCGCATAGCCGGGAGACGTGTCCTCCATCGTGAGGCCCATGTAGCGTATCTCCTGCGAGACGAACTTGTACATCGCCCGCACCTTGTCGATTGGCGCGGCATTTGCGCCGACGCTCGCGATGATCTCCTCGACCTTGTTCGTCATCGCGGCATTGGTCTTCTCGAGATGGGGAACCGAGACATCCCAATACCACTTCGAAAGCTCCTGCCAGTTGGACGCCGTGGAAACGCGCAGGTGCTGGCCAAGCGTCCAGTAGGGAGGCATCGACGGCTCGGGGAACATCTGCGGAGAGTTCTTGGCCGTCCAGCTGTAGACGACGCGGTCGCCGTTCGTGACGACGGACGAGACGACGTTGCCGAGAGGATTGCGCACGGCTATCTTCTTGAGCGGGCGCGAGAGAGGTCCGTCGATCCTGACGGACGTGCGGACTATCGGCATCGTCGACTCGAAGATCTCCATGTCGGCCCACTGGTCCTTGACGCGGCTTTTCGTCACCGTGCGGCGCGTCTTGACGTGAAGCGTCTCTCCGACCTTGATTCCGGGAATGGAGCACGAGAGGACTTTGTCGAGAGGGTCGTAGATGTTCTCGGCGGTCG
Organism: uncultured bacterium; assembly: GCA_902801025.1. Taxonomy (GTDB): domain Bacteria; phylum Verrucomicrobiota; class Kiritimatiellia; order RFP12; family UBA1067; genus UBA1067. Next base: position 3,823 of record CADCGZ010000065.1, read on the forward strand.
AGGAGTTGTCGGTCGCCTCCTTAAGCGTCTCGGCGAAGTCGACGGCGCGGACTTTTCCCTCGGCGTCGATGATCTCGACGAGGAGTATCTCGCCCTTCCCGTAGCGAAGCGAGTAGCCGATCGAGAGCGACGAGAGCGATCGGCGGCCGCGCTCGGTGAGCGCCTTCTTCCAGTCTTCCTCCGTAGTGACGTATGTTCCATCGGCCTGGTAGACTGTATCGACACGTTCGTCGACAAGCACAACGTCTGCATCGGGATACTTCTCCACCGTGATGTCGTCCGCAAATGCAAAAAGCGCATACAATGCAAAAACGAGTCCTGCAACCTTGATTTTTTTCATTCCGAATTCTCCTAAAGTGACATGGAAGCGGATAATATACCAAATCTTCGGCTTCCGCGCCATGCGCCATTGTCTCACACAGATTATTTAATGCACGCCCCAAGCCCAGAGTCAGGGAAAAATGATATAATCACAGGCATGAAATCTGCTACTGCCGACAAACGGCTCAAGTATGCCATGGTGGGCGGGGGAAAGGGATCGTTCATCGGTCCAATCCACCGCATGGCGATAAGGATGGACGACCTCGCGGACCTCGTCGACGGGTGCTACTCGCATACCGACGACTGGCATGCCCTGATTGAGCGGTGCAAGGGAAAGATCGACTTCCTCGCCGTCTGCACGCCAAATAGCTCGCACTACGAGATCACCAAGGCCGCGCTCGAGGCGGGAATGGATGTCCTCTGCGAAAAGCCCCTCTCCCTCACGCTCGACGAGGCGACGGAACTTGAGCGCCTCGCACGGCGGAAGCGCCGCGTCCTCGGCATCCCCTTCACCTACTCGGGCTTTCCGATGGTAAAGCTCGCGCGCGACCTAATCAAGAGTGGCGAACTTGGTAAGATCGACAAGGTCGTCTTGGAGTATAGCCAGGGCTCGTTCAGGAAAATCGACTTCTCGAAACCCTTGGACAAGCGCAACGCCTGGAAGATGGACCCGAAGAAGGCGGGGCCGAGCTGCGTCGTCGCGGACATCGGCGTCCACGGCTTCCACTTGATCGAGCATGTGACGGGGCTCGAGGTCAAGGAGGTTCTCGCGGACCTCTCGTCCTTCGCGCCAGGTAACCGTCTCGACGACGACGCGTCGATGCTGCTGCGGCTGGGTGCGCCCGCCAACGTTCGTTCCGCTTCGCTCACTCGCTCGGGCGCACGCGCAAGGCCTTCCCAGCCAAAGGCAATGTTCACCGTCTCGAAGGTCGCGACTGGCGAGGAGAACGGCGTGCGGCTCAGGGTCTACGGCGACAAGGCGTCGCTCTACTGGAACCAGGAGGAGAACAACTACCTCTCGGTGAAGTATCCCTTCGCCCCCGAGCGCATCTACAAGAGAAACGCGCCGTACATCGGGGAACTTTCGGCGGCGAGCAAGAATCTCTCGCGCATCCCAGCAGGCCACCACGAGGGATTCATCGAGGGATTTGCGAACATCTACCGCGAGTTCTGCGCAGCGGTGCGCGACCGAAAGCCCCACGATTTCCCAGGCGCCCATGAGGGCGTCCGGACGATGCGTTTCGTCGAGGCGGCACTCCGTTCCAACAAGAACGGCAACCGCTGGGAGAAGGTCTGATTCTTAGCCACAAAGAACACAAAGGTCGCAAGGATCTAGAGGGCTCGGCTTCTTGGTGATGCTCAGTGCTGGTTGCGTTTCTTTTCGTAGCCCTTGCGCTCGCCGCCCTTCCGTCGGCTCGCTTAGCTTCTCATGAGCGCGACTACGCTTATAGACAATGCTAATCGATTCTAACCGCGACCCTATCCGTCTCTAATCGTCGGCACTATCATCGCCGACAGACGACTCCGCGGCAAATATGCCGCGCCTCGCCCTACCTTGAGCGGCTCGCCAGGGACGGCTTACCACACCTTAGGCGACTCGCCGGAGTCGCGCCGCCGCTAAGGTCTGGCGGCGTACGTGGCGTGGCGGTCGCGCCATTCGCGCATCGTCATTCCGGTGCGTCTCTTGAACACGCGCTTGAGGAAGGAATCCGTCTCCCAGCCGCAGGCCGGCGCAATGCGCGCGATGGGCAGGTCCGGATCGGAGAGCATCTTCTTTGCGCGGACGAGGCGCACGTCCATGATCTCCTCGCCGATGCTGTGCCCGACCGCCGCGCGGAAGCGCTGCTCGGCGAACCTGCGCGAGCCGGGAATACCATTCAAGATGTCCGCCGCGGTTATGCCGCTGCAGGCGTCCCGGGCTATCCTGCCGAGTGCAGACCTTATGACCTGGTCGCGGATCAGAAGCGGGCGCGTGGACGCACGGCTGACGGTCTCCGTCGGTCCGAACGCCACAGTGCGCGGCGCGGGCCTTGCGCCGCGCCGGAGCTGCTCCGCAAGCAGATCGGCAGCCGTGCGGCCGACGCCCTCGCTGTCGTATGCGATGGACGACAGCATCGGTTCGTGGTTCTCGCACCTGACGATGTCGTTGTCCGCGCCGATGATCGCGACGTCGTCGGGACAGGCGAGCCCGGCCTTCGTGCAGGCTTCGGCGACACGTTCCGCGGTCTCGTCGTTCGCCGCAAGGATGCCGCAGGGGAGCGGCAGCCGTCCAAGCCATTCCGCAAGGTTCCGCCGGAACGACACCAAGTCCGCGCGCGCCCACCGCATGCCGAACGACAGAAGCTTCGGCTCTCCGCTGCGCCTGAGTATGCCGGCGAAAGCCTCGCGGCGGCGATCCGACCATATCTGCCTTCCGCACCATCCCGTGAAACCGTAGGCCTTCGGCCTGAGCTTGGCAAGCTCGCGGTATGCATGCGCCGCGAAAGCCTCCGCATCCTGCTCCACCGTGAAGAGCCTTCCGGCGTACGGGGCGGGCAGGCGCGGGTCGATGAAGACGGCCGGAACCGACGTGTAGGCCTTGACATCCACTTCGCCTATCAGGTTTCCGCATTCGACTATGACGCCGCAGGGCTTCCACTCCTCGATGAATTCCTCCGCCGCCCGGTCCGTCCGCGCGTACTCGATCTCGACGACGCGCCACCCGTAGTGCCTTGCGCGGTTGCAGACGCCTGCGTATTCGGCGGCATGGACACCTGTATGGATGTCTGTGAAAAAGAGAACGGTCTTCATGCCCGTAGTTTACCATAATGCCGCCGGCCTGCGCAATCGGTCATCTATTAATGCGCAATAGGAGATTGTGCAATGTCGTCCCTTGTGTTAGAATCAAGTTGTTAGTTTGTTGGAGATATGCATTTGATGAAAACTATGATTGTTGCCGCAGCTGCGGCTCTGGCGGCCTTGGGCGCGCAGACGTCGGAGGGGCGGGCGAAGGAAGCCCCCCTTTCGGCAGCGGAATCGAAGACCACCATCGGCGCGCCGCGCTATCTGCCGCTGCGCTGGCTGAGCCTCGGCACCTCCATTACGTGGTACAACAGCCACGCGGGCGGGAAGTTCGAGAAGGGGTACCAGTCGTGGCTGATGGAGCAGATCAAGTTCGACGCCTTTGAGAACCGCGGCATCAGCGGCGCATGCCTGAATTCGACGCTCGGGTGCATTCAGGATGCCGACCTCTACACAATTGAGCATGGCATCAACGACTGGGGCAACCGCGTGCCGCCGGGCTCGATGAAGGACTACGAAAACAACACCGGGAACGGAACCTTCGCCGCGACGTACCGTCAGGTCATCGACAAGATCCGTGCGACGAATCCAAAGGCGAAGATCATTCTCTGCACGCCGCGCAAGGGCTACGGATTCGGCGGCTACCTGCCGGACCGCTGCGACGCGCGGCAGACGGAGCGCGACGGCAAGCCCGGCTATTTCCTGAAGGACTACGCCGATCTCGTCCTGGCCATCGCGGAAAAGGAGAATCTGCCCGTCGCCGACTTCTACGCGACCTGCGGCGAGCAGGACGAGCTCGCGGACCTTTCGATCGACAAGGCGCTGCATCCGAACGACGCGGGCTACAAGCGGATGGCGAACATCCTCGCGAAGACGATGCTGAAGGTGTATCCGGACGCGGAGCTGCTCGCGAACAAGAAAATGGTCTTCATGGACGACGGAAAGGCCAAGGATGTCGTCGTCAAGAAATTCCTTTCCTCGACCGAACAGGTTGTCCTGAAGGGCACCGACATCGCCAAGGTCAAGGTGACGGGCGCGAAGCTCGGCGGTAGCTGGGTGCCGGGCGGTCCGTTCGACTGCCAGGTGCATTTCGAGAACTACGATCCGGAGAAGAAGACCTACACGTGCCAGCTCCAGAACTGCTCGCCGAAGGACAGCTGCATGCGCGTCATCTGCCTCGAGCTGAAGCAGGAGTTCAACGGCGATGTCGTGGCGCGCGTCCTCTGGAACCGCTACCGCTACAACTTCAAGGACTACGGGCTCAACTTCGCCGTCGAAGGCAACTACAACGGCGCGTGCGCCTCGGCGGCGAACTACGGCGCGCAGGGCTACGTGATCGGCGAGATGACGCTCGGCGTCAACAAGTGACGCTTTGCACCTATCGGCAAGGATGAAAAGAAAGGAGTTAATTGATATGAAGAAATATTGTTTCTGCGCACTGGCGGCTGTTTTGCTGGCATTCATGGCGAAAGCCGATACGACGATGACCTATTCGGGCAACCTGCCGGGAACGTCGGAAGACTCCGTCCTGTTTGAGAACGCACACCTTCTCGCTGTCACCGGGATTTCCCTCGACATCCGAAACTACTTCGGTGGAAATCTGAGGAACCTGACGCTCTCCAACATCGTCACCAGCGACGCTGGCGTAGACGGCATCTACCACTACTCCAATGATGGCTCTACGCTGGAGGCCCACTTCGAATGGAAGAACTATGGGTATAACTTCGGCCTCCTCCTTATTCTGACGCAAAGCGGCAATGACATACGCGGCCGTGTCACGAAAGTCTGCTACCCTGGCGGCGCCTACGGAACCGATCTGAACAACCAATCCTCGGGGAGCTGCCGCTATTTCACGAACGAATCCGATCAGGATGCCTACAAGAGTTCTGGCACTTTCTCTACCTCTTGCAAGAATCTGACCCTCACCTTCACCGCAACCGAAAGCCACACCGTCACATTCGTCGATTGGAACGGAACCGTCCTCGACACGCAGACCGTTGCCTATGGAGCCGACGCGACGCCCCCGGCCGACCCCTCGCGGAGCGGCTACGTCTTCGCCGGATGGGACACGGCCTTTACTGCTGTCACGGAGAACCTTACCGTCGCCGCCGTGTACCACCAGCTCTTCACCGTCACGTTCCGCGATGCCGACGGCACGGTGATTGACACGCAGACCGTCGAGGAGACGACCGCCGCCACCGAGCCCGACATGACTGGGCGCACCTACGGCGGCAACCCGTTCTCCGGTTGGGACACGGACTTCTTCGCCGTCGCGGGCGACCTCACCGTCACGGCGGTCTACGCCGTCACCCCCGCCGATGTGGCCGCCGTCATTGACGGCGGGCAGCTGCCCGAGGGTGCCCTCGTCTGGGGCGGTGGAGCCTCCGGTACCTGGAACGACTCCACGGCCAACTGGTATAACCTGAACAAGGTGACCCGCCCGTGGAGTGCGGGCGCCGTCGCCGTGTTTCCGTGTGCCGCCGCCGTCTCCGTCTCCGGCCCGAAGCAGGTCGGCGGGGTTCTCTTCGCCACCGCCGGCGCCGTGGCGCTCTCCGGCGACGCGCTGACGCTTGCCGACGGCTCCGCCGTGACGCTCAACGGGAAGTTCGCCGTCTTTTCCAACGACGTGTCCTCCGCCGGCGCCGTCTCCTTCGTGTGCAACGACGTCGATGAATCCCTGCGGTCATGGAATGGAGCTTTGACGTTCGACGACGCGCTGCTCTTCCCCGGCGCCAGCCTCGCCGACGTCGCCAACCTCACTCTGCGCATGAAGGGCAAGTTCGGCGGATCAAAGGTCACGAAAACCCTGACCACGGCCGTCGATTCGGAAGGCAACGGCATCCATTTCTACTCGGCCGACGGGACGCAAATCTCCGGGCAGGCCAAGGTGAAGACGTATGGCTCGTACGGCGGCGTCTGGGAAGTCATCAAATTCGTCCTTACCGAGGAGAGCGACGGCATCCACGGGCATGTCGAATACGCCTGCGGAGGGACAGGTGATGGCGGATGGACCGCCGATGTTGACATGGACCCCGTGACTTCTCGCCCCAACTCGGGAGCCAGTGCGCTCGTTACCGCGCCGGAAGACGACGCCGCTGCCTGGAACGCCGCCCCCACCTACGCCGGCGCCCTCTACGCCATCTCCTACAACGACGCCAACATAACCTACATCGCGCCGGAAGTTCAGCTCGGTGGCACGGTTGCCTGCTCCGCCCTAACGGTGGGTGAAAACCTGACCGTGCGTTTGGTCGGCGGCGGCTGTCTCGGGGCGAGCGGAACGTATTCCGGCGACCTCACGGTTGACGGGACGCTGGCGTTCGCCGGTGACAACGCACAGACCATCAAGGGCAAGCGGCAGGGCGACGGCCGCTACCTCGTCGCGGAGGGTGGTTCGGCCGTCTTCGACTGCGGCTCCGGCGGAAGCTGGACGGATCTGGCCATCGCTGGCAACGCGACGGTGAACGGCTACTGGACGCTCCCCGGCGACAAGGGGGCGACCCGCGTCCTGCCCGGCGGCATCGTCGACCTCCAGTCGTTCTATACGCAATACGGCCCCCAGGGCTCCGCCCCGCTCTATATCTATACGAACGGTCTCGTCCGCCTGACCAAGGAATACGCCATCGGACGCGGGAAGCCGTTCCACGCCGTCGGCGGCACGATTGCCGAGGTTCTTGGCGGGACGAAAGCCCAGCTCGCACAGAAGGTCTACATGAGCAACGGCGCCGACTTTATCGGGACGAAGGTCGGCATCGGCGACTCCTCCTCCGACTGGTCCATCCTCTCCGCGAGCGGCGAGACGCCGAGCTTCTTCAGCGTCACGAACCTGGTCGTCGGACTCCTCGGCACCGTCAACGCCAACAACAAGGCACTCGGCTGGAAGATTGCGGTCGAAGACGTGACGGGCGACGAACGGACGGACCTGACGGTCCGCTCCGTCCTGCAGGAGCGCCCGAACACCACGGCCCGCTACGCCGAGGGCTTCCGCGCGAACTGCGGCCTCTGGAAGACAGGCGATGGCACGGTGGAGTTCACTGCGGCTGGCAGTTGCGCGACGAGCGGCGTGTTCAAGGTGGAGGCCGGCACGGTGCGTTTTCCCGAGGCGGCGGCGGGCGATTTCGGAGCCCTGGTCGTGCTCGGCGATTCGGAAATCGAGGTCGCGCGCGGCGCGCGCATCACATTCGACGCGTCGTCCGACATGGCCTGGACGGCGGACAAGACGCTGGCCTTCTCCGGCACGATGGGCAAGAAGTCGGTGCGCGTCGGCACGAGCGCCGCCGCGCTGACGGCGGAGCAGCTCGCGGCGGTGAAGTTCAAGACGGCTGCCGGCAAGTTGAAGACGATGGCGATCGACGATGACGGCTACTTGGTGCCGCCGGCGATCGGCACGATCTCGATCTTGCGATAGAGTTTGCGCCATGGGCGCGAGTGAAATATCCGCCGGGCGAAACCCGCTTGCGAAGCAAGTCGCTAGAGCGGTGCGCGCGCGTCGAAATTATGTCATATCCCCCGAAGGAGCGCAGCGACTGAGCGCCGAAGGCGGCTCAATGCGGGGTGTGGGGTGCCCGCAAACTGCGGGTCGGTATCCCCCGAACGAAGTGAGCCGCGTAGCGGGCGCTATGCGGGGTGCGAGCAGGTCGGGCCAAGTCCCCGACTACCTAAGCCGAAACACCACCTCCGCGTACGCGCCAACTACAGCTAATGGCATGGCGCAATCAGTCGAGGACGCCCTTTGACGGTGTCTCGGAGTCGTCCCACCAAGAGCCCTTCGCGCCGGAGACGCGGGCGATGGGCTTTGTAGTAAGCTGCTTGCCCTTCGCCGTTGCGGAGCGGATCGGCACGACCTCCTGCTTCTCGGTCTTCCCCGTCTCGCGGTTCACACGGTCGACGAGCTCGAGTGGCAGGAAGTGCTGCTGGTGGATCTTCTGGCCCTTCGCGGGCTTGTATCGCACGTAAAGCGTCTCGGGGCAACCGCGCTGCAAAAGGAGTATCTTTGACTTCGGCTTCTCCGGCGCGAGGAAGTAGTCCTTGTTGCGGATAAGCCCGCCGAAGCGGAAGCGCTTGATGTAGCTGAAGCCGTAGGAGCCCTCTTCGTAAACGCAGGTGAAGTCGAGCGAGTCGCGGTCCTTCGCGGTCCTTTTCCTGGTTGTAGCGCATGACCGCCATGAGATCCTTGTCGACGAACATCTTGTCCTCTGGCTGGACCTTGCGGAAACGCCCACTCTTCCAGACAAGGATAAGCTCGTCCAACGAAGAGCACTTAAAAAGTTCCTCGCCGTTCCTCAAGCCCGAACCGACGTAGTTGTTCTCCTTGTCCCACTTGATCGTGAGCTCGCTCGCCGTAATCGCGCGGACATCGACTTCCTTGAACGCGCCAGACTCGACCTTCGTGCAACGCGGATAGCTCTTCGCGTACTGCTTCACGAGACCCTTCAGGTACTTCACGACGAACGCGCGGAGATGGACGAGATTGTCCTTGACCTCGCGCTCCTCCTTCTCGATCGCCTCGATCTCCTCGCGGTTCTTGTCGATGTCGAACTGCGAGATGCGGCGGATCTGGAGCTTGAGGAGTCGCTCGATGTCGTCGTCGGTTATCACCTTGCGGCGAAGCTCCTTCATGTGCGGGACGAAGCCGGTGCGGACGGCGTTCCTCACGCCTTCCATCGTCTTCTCCTGCTCGATGCGCTTGTAGATGCGTTCCTCGATGAAGATGCGGTCGAGCGTGCGCGCGTGGAAGAGGTCGTCGAGTTCTCCGAGACGAATCTCCTGCTCGCGCTTCGTGAGCTCCATCAGACGATCGACGTTCTTCCGCAAAATCTCCGTCACGCTCATGAGCCGAGGACGGCCGCCGTCGAGGACGACTGGACGCGACGAAATCGACTTCTCGCAGTTCGTGAACGCATAAAGCGCGACTATCGCCTTCTCCTGGCTTTCGCCGGACTGAAGCTCGAGTTCGATCCTAACCATGTCGCTCGTGAGGTCGTGGAGCTTGCGGACGGGAACTTTTTTCTTCTTGATCGCGTCCTCAATCGACTCGGCGAGCGAGTCGGTAGTCTCGCCCCACGGAAGCTCGGTGATGACGAGCTTGTTCTTGCCGTCCTTCTCGATCTTCGCGCGGACCTTGACC